>NZ_RZTI01000096.1:0-23061 GCF_003997275.1 Mesorhizobium sp. M6A.T.Ce.TU.002.03.1.1 | reverse complement strand
GAACACGGTCGCGTCGAGGTCGCCCGCCTGCATCGCGGCAAGCGCGTCCTGGGTGGCGTCCACGCCGCCGACGACAACCGACTTCATGTCGACGTTGGCAGCCTTCATGGCCTGGATCGCACCGATGGCGCTTTCGTCATTGTTGGCGATCACGCCATCGAACGGCGTGCCGGTCGACAGCCAGTTGGTCATCAGGTTCTGCGCTTCCTCGCGTTTCCAGTTCGATGTCTGCTTGTCGATGATCTTGATGAAGCTGCATTCCGGAGTGGCGATCACATCGTCAATATCCTTGGTGCGCTGCACCGCCGCCTGGTTCGACAGCTCGCCCATGATCACATAGACATTGGCCTCGGTCTTGCCGGCCTCCTTGAACAGGCGGCAGACTTCCTGGGTTTCGAGAGTGCCGGACTCAACCTCGTTCGAGGCGACGAAGGCCTGGTTGTCCGGCAGCGTGTCGACGTTGACCGGCTCGCGGTTGACATAGACCAGCGGAACCTTGGCCGCAGCGGCGGCGTCCGACATCGCCTGGGTGGCCGAGGTGTCGACCGGATTGACGATGATCGCGTCGACGCCCGAGGCGACGAAATTCTTGATCTGGTCGAGCTGCTTGGCGACGTCGTTCTGCGCGTCCTCGACCTGCAGTTCTACGCCTTCCATGCCCTTGGCCTGCTCGATCATGCCGTTGCGCAGCACGGTGAGAAAATTGTCGTCGAACAGCGCCATAGACACGCCGATCTTGGCAGCGAGGGCGGACGAACTCATCAGCGCCGAAAACACGACGCCCAAAAGCAGTTTCTTCATTTTATTCTCTCCTCCACAGAATTGGTGTCCGGCTGCACCGATCTACCCGGAATCCCCGATCTCCCAGGGAATCTCTCCCGATTGCCATCTCCGTTCCCGATGGCGATTTCCGCGTTGACTGGAACGCCAAGCCCTCTGCTTGAAACAGATGTTCCGGAACGAAAGAACCAAAATACCTATCTAGTGAAATATTTATTCCATTCCGCCGGCGGGCGTCAAGGAGATTCCGAAATCGGATGGCGGATTTTCGGATAACGCCGCTGAGGGCCGGCAAACCTTCTGCAAGAATCCATCAGGCTGATGGTTCACATCATTGCCGATGCATCGTGGTGCCCGATCTGAAGCTGGATGCATTGGCTGAGCCCAGATGTTTTGCCCGAACCTAGATGTTTTCCGGCAGATAGATGTCGAAGGGCAGGAAGGTCTGGCCGGGCGCGTTGGCAGCGCCTGCCTCGATGGCATGCGCCATCAGATCGACAAGCTCGCGGCATAGTGCTGCCAGCGGCGTCGAAATCACCATGGTCAGGATGTTGTCGGCGAGCGCCGCGCGCGACTCGGCGTTGATCTCATTGCAAACGACCACCGGCATATTTACGGGCCTCGCTGCCCTGAGCGCGGAAACCGCGCCTTCCATGCCGCCGCCGGCGACGTAGCAGCCGGCAAGATCTGGGTACCGCGCCAGAAGATCGATCATCGCATCATGGGTCACCTGGTTGGCCTCCAAGTTGACCAGCGTCTCCAGCACCGTGAATTCCGGCGCATGCTCGCGGAAGAATGATCTGAAGCCGATCTCGCGCAGCTCATGACCATGGAAGCGATGACTGCCGACAAAAAGCGCGACCTTGCCGGGCTTCCTCGCCGCCCTGGCGATCATCCAGGCCGCGGTGCGGCCGACCTTGCGGTTGTCGAGGCCGACATAGCCCTCGCGGATGCCGGCGGCAAAGTCGGACAGCAGCGAGAAGACGGGTTGCCCTCTCGCCTTCAGCGCCTCGACGGCTGCCGTCAGCGTCGGATGATCCGGACCGACAAGGGCGACAGCCCTGGATTTCGCCGCCAGCTTGCGCATCTGGGCAGTGATCTCGCCGGGCGCCAGCGAACCGGCGAAGTCGATGGTTGCCACGCCGCGGAAGCGCTGCGATTGCGACACCGCCAGTTCGAGCTCCCGCGCGAAATCGCTGTAGAAAACATCATTGCCCCTCAGCAGCAGAAAGCCGAGCCGATATTCCGGCAGTTCCTGGCGCATCCGCTGCTTGATCAGTCCGGCAGCGTGATAGCCGATATCGGTCGCCGCCTCATAGACACGGCGCGCGGTTTCCTCGCGCACCGGCAGGCGATTGTTCAGCACCCGGTCGACGGTGGCGACGCTGACGCCGGAGGCGCGCGCCAGATCGGTGATGGTCGGCCGTTTTGCCATGGCTGTCTCTCTCCGCTTGCCAAAGCAATTTATATCATTCTGATGGGAAATGATAGAAACTATCTTTGTGATATTGAGCCTATCATGGCTTGGCGCTATTCCTAGCCTACGACGTTTGCGACCGCGGCCCGGTCATTGACCGGGGCGGATCGCAGGGCGCTGGTGGAGGCACTCCCATGGACGCAACGATGGACGCAGCACCGTCCCGGCGCGACTACAGCCTGATCGGCCGCGACGCCAAGCTCGCCGTCGAGACCGGGCTGGCGGCGGCCGAGTGGTATCACACCGACGTGCCGCGCAAGCAGATGAAGGCGCTGATGCAGCGCTCCGACGGCCCGGCGATCCGCGACACCATCATCTGGCTCGGCGCCTTGATCCTGAGCGGCGCAGGCGGCGCCTGGTTCTGGGGCACGTGGTGGTGCGTCCCGTTCTTCTTCGTCTATGGCGTGCTTTACGGCTCTTCCACCGATTCACGCTGGCACGAATGCGGTCATGGCACCGCGTTCAGGACGCAGTGGATGAATGATGTGATCTACCAGCTCGCCTGCTTCATGATCATGCGCAACCCGGTGACCTGGCGCTGGAGCCATACGCGGCATCACACCGATACGATCATCGTCGGTCGCGATCCGGAGATCGCGGTGATGCGCCCGCCGGATCTGTTGCGCGTCGTGCTCAATTTCTTCGGCATTCTCGATGCCTGGCATGCCATGAGCGACATGCTGCGCAATGCGGCCGGCATCGTCAGCCCGGCGGAAAAAACCTTCATTCCCGAGCAGGAGCAGCCAAAGGCGATCCGCATTGCCCGCATCTGGGCGGCAATCTATGCCGCGACCATCGCGCTGGCACTTTATAGCGGCTCGTTCCTGCCCCTGATGCTGGTCGGGCTGCCCAGGCTTTACGGCGCCTGGCATCATGTCATGACGGGCCTGCTGCAGCATGGCGGCCTCGCCGAAAATGTCATCGACCATCGCCTCAACAGCCGCACCGTCTACATGAACCCGATCAGCCGCTTCATCTACTGGAACATGAACTATCATGTGGAGCACCACATGTTCCCGATGGTGCCCTATCACGCGCTGCCAAGGCTGCACGAGATGATCAAGCACGACCTGCCGGCGCCGACGCCGTCGATCCTGGCCGGCTATCGCGAGATGGTGCCTGCCTTCCTGCGCCAGCTGCGCAATGAAGATTATTTCCTCAAGCGCGAACTGCCGCCGACCGCGAAGCCCTATCGCGAGGAACTCCACAACGATAACGATGCCGTCGCGGCAGCAGCGGAATGATATGCGCCCATGCCGGGCAAGTTGACCAAGCAAAAAACGCCGGGAGGACTGATGAGCGACTGGGTCGAGGCCTGTGATGCCGAAGACATCGACGAAGAGGACGTGATGCGGTTCGACCATGAAGGCCGCACCTTCGCCATCTATCGCAGCCCCGACGACGAATATTTCGCGACGGACGGTCTTTGCACGCATGAGAAGGTGCACCTGGCCGACGGGCTGGTGATGGACGACATCATCGAATGCCCGAAGCACAATGGCCGCTTCAACTACAAGACCGGTGCGGCCAGGGGCGCGCCAGTCTGCGTCAATCTCAGGACATATCCGGTCAAGCTCGACGCCGGTAAAATCCTCATTCAGATCGGGTGACGGTGATGACGAACGGGATGGTCATCATCGGTGCCGGTGAATGCGGCGGGCGGGCTGCCTTGGCGCTGCGCGATCTCGGCTATGACGGGCCGGTGACGCTGGTCGGCGACGAGCCGCATCTGCCCTATGAGCGGCCGCCGCTGTCGAAAGAAGCGATGGCTAGCGATGCGCCCGTGATCAAGGCGATCGCCAGCGATGAAATCCTGGCCGAGAGGTCGATCCGGCATATCCATTCGGTTCAGGCGGTGGCGATCGATCGCGCCGCGCATCTCGTGCGCCTGTCGGACGGCTCGGACCTGCCTTACGACAAGCTTTTGCTGGCAACCGGGTCAACCCCGCGCAAGCTGCCAATGCCCGGCCTCGGCCCGCGCTGCGTCTATCTCCGGACCTTCAACGATGCGTTGGCGATTCGCGCTCATCTCAGCGCCAGAAATCGCATCGCCATCGTCGGCGGCGGCTTCATCGGTCTTGAACTCGCCGCAGCGGCGCGCAGGTTGGGAGCCGCGGTCACCGTCATCGAGGCGCAACCGCGCATCCTGATGCGCGGCGTGCCGGCCGAGATCGCCAAAGTCATCCACGAGGCGCATGAAGCCGAAGGCGTGAAAATCCTGTGCGGCGACGGCATCGCCGCGATCGCCGACGATGGCGCCGAGGTGCGCATCGCGCTTGCCGGCGGACTGGACATCGTCGCCGATCTCGCCGTGATCGGCATCGGCGCAGTGCCGGTGATCGGGCTCGCCGCGGAAGCCGGGCTGACGATCGACAACGGCATAGCAGTCGATGCCGGGCTTCGCACTGGCGATCCGGCCATCTTCGCCGCCGGCGATTGCTGCTCGTTTCCGCTTGCCGTCTATGGCGGCCGGCGCGTGCGACTGGAAGCTTGGCGCAACGCGCAGGAGCAGGGCGCGCTTGCGGCCAGGAACATGCTTGGCGCCGGCGAAAGCCACGCGGCGGTGCCATGGTTCTGGTCGGATCAATACGGCCTGACCTTGCAGATATCCGGCCTGTCGGACGAGGGCCGCAGCACTGTGCGCCGCGACCTCGACGATGGCGCCTTCATCCTGTTCCACCTCGCCGAGGACGGCAGGCTCGTTGCGGCGAGCGGCATCGGCCCGGGCAACACGGTCGCCCGCGACATCAGGCTGGCCGAGATGCTGATCGCGAAAAGGGCCAAGCCGGCGCCGGAAGCGCTCGGCTCGCAGACGGTCAAGCTGAAGTCTCTGCTGGCGGCGTGAGCCGTGGCGCCGATTGCCTAAAGCCGGCGCCGCCCCTCATCTGCCTGCCGGCATCTTCTCCCCGTATAGTGACCCACTGTCGCTTAGGATTTCGCCAATCGCCAGCGCCGCAGAACGGGCGTTGCAGCCGATGCCAGCGTTCTTTCTCCCCCGTCACTATACGGGGAGAAATGCCGGCAGGGCAAGGAGGGCAGCGCAAACGCCCGAAAGGGGCGACTTCGATCCGGCTGAAAATCCGAATCTCAACACGTTCTAAAACAGCGCCTTCAGCTCCGGCAATTTGTCGTTGACCAGCCAGCCATAGTAATTTTCCTCGGGCAGCTTCTCCGGTTCGCCCGCGGCACGGCGCTTGTCGTTCTCGGCCTTCAGCGCATAGGCGCGCTGTTCCGGATTGCCGACATTGTAGAGCGTCGATGTGATCCCGGGGTTGTCCGATATGTCGAAGCCGGCAATGTTCTGGTAGGCATCGATCGATTTCCGGATCGTCGCCGCGACATAAGACAAGGTGAGGTCCGGATCCATGATGGTCTTGTAGACCCCGTTCGGATCGCCGACGTCGAGCTTCGGCAGGCCGGAAACCTGGTGCACGAGATCGCTCATCTGCAACGCCGTCAGCGGATTGAGTTGCCCAAGACCGAAGGTCTGGCCGGCATAATAGGGCTGGAAGAAAGTGGCGCCGAAGCGGTCATTGGGAAAGCTTGTCCCCCCGACATTCTTGCCGCGAAAGGACTGGTTCCACACCTGCTCGCGGCACGCCCACAGCGCGTAACTGTCCGATTCGCCGGCGCATTTGGCAAATTGCGGCCGTTGCACGAAATCGGTGATGTCCTCGCCTTCATAGGCGAAGGACAGCTTGCTCGACAGATAGGAGATCGCCTTGACGTAGTAGGTCTGCAGCCGGTCGTAGGCGTCGACATTGTAGGTGTGCTCGCCGACGATGGCGCCGACGATGTGCATCGGATCGATGCCATAGGTCGCCGCCGCTTGGCTGATCTTGCCGCGAAGATCGGCGTCGTTCTGCAGCAGCGCATAGACCTTGCGGTATTTTGCCTGGAAAGTGGTGTTGGTGGCCTGGGTGCGCCGGCTCGAGGCGCCCGGTATGTTGGGCTGCTCGGCATGACTGTTGCCCGGCGGCACCATCGTCGCCGCTTGCGCAGCGAACATGGCTGTCGCCAGCGTCAGCCCGAGAATGACGAGGATCAGTTTTTTCATGCGCCGCCGCCTGTAATAGTCGCCGGGCAAACTAGGTAAAGCCCCAGGTCGAGTCGAGAGCCCTTCGACAACTGAGACAAAAGGTGGCCAGATGCTTCCATTTGGCCACACACTGCGGAATGTCCGGAAATCGCCCGTCGCCCGGGCACCGGGCTTGGCCGGCGCCGTCTTACAGGATGAAACGCGACAAATCCGTGTTTCTGGACAGGTCGCCGACATGCTTTTGCACATAGGCGGCGTCGATGGTCACCGACGTGCCGTGGCGATCCGGCGCGTCATAGGAGATCTCGTCCAGCACCCGCTCCATCACCGTCTGCAGCCGCCTGGCGCCGATGTTCTCGACGCTGGCGTTGAGATCGACGGCAATGCCGGCCAGCGAATCGATGGCGTCGTCGGTGAAGACGAGGTCGACGCCCTCGGTCTTCATCAGCGCGATATACTGCTTGATCAGGCTGGCCTCGGTCTCAGTCAGGATGCGGACGAAATCGTCCTTCTCCAGCGCCCGCAGCTCGACGCGGATCGGCAGACGGCCCTGCAGTTCCGGCAGCAGGTCGGACGGCTTGGCGACGTGGAACGCACCCGATGCGATGAACAGGATGTGGTCCGTCTTCACCGGTCCGTATTTGGTCGCGACCGTTGTGCCTTCGACAAGCGGCAGCAGGTCGCGCTGCACGCCTTCGCGGGAAACACCGGCGCCCATGCCGCCCTCGCGCGAGGCGATCTTGTCGATCTCGTCGAGGAAGACGATGCCGTCGTTTTCGGTCGATTCGAGCGCTCTGCGCACCACCTCATCCTGGTCGAGCAGCTTGTCGGACTCGTCGCCGACCAGCAGCGTGTAGGATTCCTTCACCGTCGTCTTGCGCGTCTTGGTCTTCTGGCCGCCCATCGCTTTCGACAGCATGTCGTTGATGTTCAACACGCCGATATTGGCGCCCGGCATGCCGGGGATCTCGAAGCCGGGCATGCCGCCCGTGCCGGTGTCGGCCACTTCGATCTCGATCTCCTTGTCGTCGAGCTCGCCGTCGCGCAGCTTCTTGCGGAAACTGTCGCGCGTGGCCGGGCTCGCCGTCTTGCCGACGAGCGCTTCCAGCACGCGTTCCTCGGCATTGATATGGGCGCGCGCCTTGACATCCTCGCGCATCTTCTCGCGCACCAGCCCGATGGCGATCTCGACCAGGTCGCGAATGATCTGCTCGACGTCGCGGCCGACATAGCCGACCTCGGTGAACTTGGTCGCCTCGACCTTGACGAACGGCGCACCGGCAAGGCGTGCCAGGCGGCGCGAGATCTCGGTCTTGCCGACGCCGGTCGGGCCGATCATCAGGATGTTCTTGGGCATCACCTCTTCACGCATCTGGCCTTCGAGCTGCTGGCGGCGCCAGCGGTTGCGCAAGGCGATGGCCACGGCGCGCTTGGCGTCCTTCTGGCCGATGATGAAGCGATCGAGTTCCGAAACGATTTCGCGGGGCGAGAATGTGCTCATATCACTAAATTCCACTTTGCCACTGCCGGATGGACTCGAACGGATGCAGCAGCATGATCACGTTGAGTGTCAGATTGTCCCTGATGATGTAGCCGACACCGAATTCGAAGATGAGAGCGAGGGTCACGATCACCCATATAGGAAGCCTCCGCGCCATCACAAATCCCACCACCATCGCCAGCGTGTCTGCCACCGAATTGATGATGCTGTCGCCATAGTAATCCAGGGAAATTGTGCCGGCGCGATAGCGCTCGATGATCAAAGGGCTGTTCTCGAGAAGTTCCCAACCGCCCTCTATGACGACCGCAAATGCCAGCCTGAGCCCGATCGGCGAGCGCGGGAACAGAGCCCACGCCAGCGCGTAGAACAGGAAGCCATGGATGATGTGCGAGAATGTGTACCAGTCGGAAATATGCTGGGAATTCTCCGAGCTCTGCACGATGCCGTGCCATAGCTTGACATAGCCGCATGTGCAGATTGGCGTTCGGCCCATGCCGTAAAGGGCTCCGGCCTGGAATATGATCAGGCCGAGGACGAGCAGAAGTCCCATCCGCCAGCTGTCTTCGTAGGCCGAGACGGATTTGTCGGCGCCGGTTGTGCTCATGCTGTTACTGCCCCTCTTCGGCGTCGCCCACTTCGACATCAATCGCCATCAGCAAAACGTCGCCATATTCCGATTGCCTTCGATCGATAGCTCTGAAACCGGCCTTTTCATAGGCGCGGATGGCTCGTCCGTTGGCCGGATCCGGGTCGATGATGACACGCGGCGCCCCTTCCTCGAACAGCTGTTCCACGAACTGCCGCACAATTGCCGAGCCGTGGCCGTGTCCGACAAGCTCAGGCCTGCCGATCGACAGATCGATGCCGAGCGTGCCGAACGGCTGGTCGCTATAGGGATGGCCGTCCTCCAGATGCGGGTCGTAGCTCTGCATGTAGCCGATCGGCTCGCCGTCGAGCTCGATGATCAGCGGTTCGACGGAAATCGAGTCGATATGCTCGCGGATCTGCGCGATCTCCGTCTCGGGATCATCCCACCACTCGGCGACATGCGGCTCGGCCAACCATGCCGCGATCATCGGCAAGTCCGCCTCGGTCACCGGCCGAAAATCATATCTATTCTCTTGTTTGGCCATGATTTCCGCCGAAAACCGGTTTCCACTTTTCGGGATCATGGCACGGCCTGCTCAGCCGGCATCGAGTGTTTCGATGACGAAATTGTTGTTGGTGTAGACGCAAATGTCGGATGCGATCTGCATCGCCTTGCGGGCGATCTCCTCGGCATCCTTGTCGCTGTCCATCAGCGCGCGCGCCGCGGCCAGCGCGTAGTTGCCGCCCGAACCGATCGCCATGACGCCATGTTCGGGCTCGAGCACATCGCCGGTGCCGGTCAGCGCCAGCGAGACCGACTTGTCGGCGACCAGCATCATCGCTTCCAGCCGGCGCAGATAGCGGTCGGTGCGCCAGTCCTTGGCGAGCTCGACGCAGGCCCGCGTCAATTGCTCCGGATATTGTTCGAGCTTGGCCTCGAGCCGCTCCAGAAGGGTGAAGGCGTCAGCGGTGGCGCCGGCGAAACCGGCAATGACATTGCCGCTTTTGCCAATGCGGCGCACCTTCTTGGCGTTGCCCTTCATGATGGTCTGGCCGAGACTGACCTGGCCATCGCCGGCGATGACCACCTTGCCGCCCTTGCGCACCGTCACGATGGTCGTGGCGTGCATGGTCAGTTTATCAGACATTTTCTGCTCCGATCAGCACCGATCCCGAAGGCAATTGGCGCGTTACGAGTGACTTGATCGGCCATATGTATGCATAGGCCCGATGATTGCAAACCGGTCATCTGCCAGGCTCGATATCCCCTGGCATGGCAACTGGCAATCGCCGGATCATGCTGCTAGAAGGCTCTCGTTTTCAAGCACGTGGGCGCTTGGAACGTCTGAACTCTGGACAAGGATGAGGTCATGCCGCCCCGTTCCGCCAACGCAAGCCGCAAGACTGGGGAAACCGACATCTCCGTATCGGTCCAGGTCGACGGCTCGGGAAAATCCGATATTTCGACGGGCGTCGGCTTCTTCGACCACATGCTGGACCAGCTTTCGCGCCATTCACTGATCGACATGACGGTCAAGGCCAAGGGCGATCTGCACATAGACGACCACCACACGGTCGAGGACACCGGCATCGCGCTCGGCCAGGCGCTGGCCCAGGCGCTGGGCGAGCGGCGCGGCATCATGCGCTATGCCTCGATCGATCTCGCCATGGACGAGACGCTGACACGCGCCGCGATTGACGTCTCCGGTCGTCCTTTCCTTGTCTGGAACGTTGCGTTCTCGTCACCGAAGATCGGCACGTTCGACACCGAACTGGTGCGCGAATTCTTCCAGGCCCTGGCGCAGAATGCCGGCATCACGCTGCATGTCACCAATCACTATGGCGCCAACAATCACCACATCGCCGAGACCTGCTTCAAAGCAGTGGCCCGCGCGCTGCGCGCAGCACTTGAAAGCGACCCGCGCCAGCCGGACGCGGTTCCTTCCACCAAGGGATCTCTGAAGGGATAGGCCATGGCCATCTATGTCGTGATGGAACCGCCGGGCCGCGGCGAAAAGCCTGATATGACGGCCTTTGTCCGTGATGGTTTTTCCTGGCTCGGCTTCCTCGTGCCGCCGCTGTGGCTGCTCTGGCACCGGTTGTGGATCGAGGCAGCCCTGGCCTTTGTCGCCATGGCTCTCCTTTCGATGCTTGCTGAAGGATTGAGCCTGGGGCTGGCAGGTCCGCTGCTGTCGCTGCTTGTATCGCTCTATGTCGGGCTGGAAGGGCAGGCCTTGCGGATTGCCGCACTGCGCCGCCGTGGCTGGCATGAATGGGGCGTCGTCGAGGCCGACAGGCTCGATGATGCCGATACGCGCTATGTGCTGGAAGCCGAAGCGCATTCGGATGAGCAAGCGCCCGCGCAACGCATCGTTCCCGACGCTGTCCATGCCCGGCCAGCACATATGGGCATAGCGCTAGGGCTGAACCACACGCCGGGAAGACCCTGACATGCGGGTCGCGATCATCGACTACGGCTCGGGCAATTTGCGCTCGGCCACCAAAGCCTTCGAGCGCGCCGCGCACGAAGCCGGCATCGCCGCCGCCATCGACCTGACCGCCGATGCCGAGCGTGTCAGAACCGCCGACCGCGTTGTCCTGCCCGGCGTCGGCGCCTACGCCGATTGCGCGGCCGGGCTGCGCGCTGTGGCCGGCATGTGGGAAGCGGTCGAGGAGGTCGCGATCGTCAAGGGGCGGCCGTTCCTCGGCATCTGCGTCGGCATGCAGCTGATGTCGGAGCGGGGGTTGGAGAAGACTGTTACAAAAGGCTTTGGCTGGATCGCCGGCGATGTCAAGGAGATCGCCCCGGCCGATCCTGCGCTGAAAATCCCGCAGATCGGCTGGAACACCATCGAGCTCACGCACAAGCATCCGCTGTTTTCCGGCATTCCGACCGGCGCCAAGGGACTGCACGCCTATTTCGTTCATTCCTATCATCTTGACGCCAGGAAAGCGGACGACGTGCTGGCGATTGCCGACTATGGTGGTCCGGTGACGGCTACGGTCGCCCGCGACAATCTCGCCGGCACGCAGTTCCATCCCGAAAAGAGCCAGGCGCTTGGCCTGGCGCTGATCACCAATTTCCTGAGCTGGAGGCCCTAGGATGAGCAAGAAAGGCTACTGGATGGCGATGGTCGATGTCCGCGATCCTGAGGTCTACAAGCAATATATCGAGGCGAACGCCGCGGCTTTTGCGAAATATGGTGCGAAGTTTCCCGTGCGGGCCGGGCGTCACGCGAACCCGGAAGGGCCGACAGGCAACCGCCATGTCCTGGTGGAGTTCGAGTCCTACGACAGGGCGATAGAATGCTACGAGTCACCTGAATACCGGGCGGCTTTGAAGTACAGGCTTGCCGCCTCGACCGGTCACTTCGTCATTGTCGAAGGCGCTTGAACGGTGATCCTGTTCCCGGCCATCGACCTCAAGGACGGCAAGTGCGTGCGCCTGAAGCACGGCGACATGGCGACCGCGACGATCTACAATGACGACCCGGCCGCGCAGGCCAGAGCCTTCGAGCAACAGGGCTTTGAATGGCTGCATGTGGTCGACCTCAACGGCGCCTTCAAGGGCCAGAGCGTCAACGGCGCGGCGGTCGGCGCCATCCTCAAGGCGACGAGAAACCCGGTGCAGCTTGGCGGCGGCATCCGCACCCTGGCGCAGGCCGAGGACTGGCTCGATCGCGGGCTGGCCCGCATCATTCTCGGCACGGTGGCCGTGCGCGATCCCGATCTGGTCAGGCAGGCCTGCAAGGCATTCCCCGGCAGGATCGCCGTCGGCATCGACGCCAAGGGCGGTAAGGTGGCGGTCGAGGGCTGGGCAGAGGCCTCGAGCCTCGGCGTCATCGAACTGGCGAAGAAATTCGAGGGCGCCGGCGTTGCCGCCATCATCTACACCGATATCGATCGCGACGGCGTGCTGACCGGCATCAACTGGGACGCCACCATCGATCTCGCCGAAGCGGTTTCGATCCCGGTCATCGCCTCTGGAGGTCTGGCCTCGATTGCCGACATCGTGCGCATGACCATGCCCGATGCGCAAAAACTCGAAGGCGCCATCTCGGGCCGCGCGCTTTATGACGGGCGTATCGATCCGGCCGAGGCACTGGCGATCCTGGCGGCAGCACCGGAGAAGGCGAGGGCGCGATGAAACTCTCGATCATCCTCGCACCCTATGACAGCGGCCTTTACCATGCCGGCTGTGGCCAGGGCCCCGACGCCATCATTGCCGGCGGCCTCGTCGATGAACTTGCTTTCCGCGGCCACGATGTCGTCGTCGAGGACATCGGCGAGGTCGGCGATGCCCAGAGACGCGAAATCGCGACGGGCTTCGCGGTTTGCCGGGCAGTCGCCACCAAGGTCGATCTGGCGCGCGACGATGAGCGTTTTCCCATCGTGCTCGCCGGAAATTGCCTGACCGCCGCCGGTGCGGTGGCCGGCAACGCCGCGGATTCGATCATCTGGGTCGATCAGCATGGCGATCTCAACACGCCCGAGACGTCCGCCTACGGCTTCCTCGACGGCATGGCGCTGGCGACGACGCTGGGGCTCTGCTGGCGTCCGATGACATCAGCGATTCCCCGCTTCCAGGCGATAGATCCATCGCGGTGCATGCTGGTCGATGCACGCGACCTCGATCCCGATGAAAAGCGCCTGCTGGACACATTGCCTGTCATTCGCACCCAATGCGCCGATGCGCTCGACAATGTCGGAAAGCTGAAGGCGGCCGGCGCGGTTCGGGCACATCTGCATCTGGATTTGGACGTTCACGATCCGGATGTGCTGCAAGTGAACCGCTATGCGCAGCCGGGAGGCCCAAACCCGGATCAACTGCGGCAACTCGTTTGCGGACTGGCCAGGTCGATCCCGATTGTCGGCGTCACCCTGTCTGCCTACGACCCGGCATTTGACGCCAAGGGCGAGGTTCCGCCTGTCGTCGGGCAATTGCTTGGCGATTTTCTTGCCGCGCTTGAGAGGATTTGATGCTGAAAGCCCGCGTCATCCCCTGTCTTGATGTCAAGAACGGCCGCGTCGTCAAGGGCGTCAACTTCGTCGACCTGGTCGATGCCGGCGATCCGGTCGAGGCGGCAAAGGCCTATGACGCCGCCGGCGCCGACGAGCTCTGTTTCCTCGACATCACCGCCTCGTCCGACAATCGCGAGACGATCTTCGATATCGTCGCCCGCACGGCCGAACAATGCTTCATGCCGCTGACCGTCGGCGGCGGCGTGCGCCAGGTCGCCGACATAAGAAGGCTGCTTTTGGCCGGCGCCGACAAGGTGTCGATCAACACGGCGGCGGTGAAGAATCCCGATTTCGTCGCCGAGGCGGCCGACAAGTTCGGCAACCAGTGCATCGTCGTCGCCATCGACGCCAAGAAAGTATCGGGTGAAGACGAGGCCGACCGCTGGGAGATTTTCACCCATGGCGGCCGCGAGAAGACCGGCATCGACGCAGTCGAATTTGCTCGGCAGATGGTCGATCGCGGCGCCGGCGAGATCCTGCTCACGTCGATGGACCGCGACGGCACCAAGGCCGGCTACGACATTGCGCTCACCCGCGCGGTAGCCGACGCCGTGCGTGCGCCGGTCATCGCCTCCGGCGGCGTCGGCACGCTTGATCACATGGTCGAGGGCATTCGCGATGGCCATGCCGGTGCGGTGCTGGCGGCATCGATCTTCCATTTTGGCACGTACAGCATCGCCGAAGCCAAGGCGCATATGGCCCGCGCCGGGCTGCCGATGCGACTGGACTCAACGGCTGATCGGCTCTAAGCATGACCGCCAGCGGGAACCGGTTTTCGGGAAAGATCATGCTTAAACAAGCAGATAGATGGCGCCATGGCTGAGTTTTCGCTCTCCGATCTGGAGATAATCATCAGGGAACGCGCGCATTCCGGCGATGCGGATTCATGGACGGCAAAACTGTTCGCGCGCGGCATCGACAAGGCGGCGCAGAAGTTCGGCGAAGAGGCGGTCGAAACAGTGATCGCGGCCGTTGGCGGTGACAGACAAGCGCTCGTTTCGGAAAGCGCCGATCTCATCTATCATTGGCTCGTCGTTCTAGGCGTCGCCGGCGTTCCGCTTGCCGATATCCTGACCGAACTCGAGCGCCGCACCAGTCGTTCGGGCATCGCCGAAAAGGCGTCTCGGCAGGACCGGGGCTGATCGCTGCGGAGGGTAGGAAACTCGATGGACCAGCTCGCCCCCACCGAGAAATATTCGCCCTTTCGTTTTTTCTCGGCGGAGCAATGGTCGCAGTTCCGTGCCGACACGCCGATGACGCTCGGCGCGGACGAGATCCGTCGTCTGCGCTCACTCAACGACCCGGTCGACCTCGAAGAGGTCAAGCGCATCTATCTTTCGCTGTCGCGGCTTTTGTCGGCCCATGTCGAGGCGAGCCAGCTGCTGTTCAGGCAGCGCCAGGCCTTCTTCAACGCGGTGGATATCGTCAAAACGCCGTTCATCATCGGCATTGCCGGCTCTGTCGCGGTCGGCAAATCGACCACGGCGCGCGTGCTCAAGGAATTGCTGGCGCGCTGGCCCTCGAGCCCCAAAGTCGATCTGATCACCACCGACGGCTTCCTGCTTCCCAACGAAATCCTGCGCCGCAACAACCTGATGGAACGCAAGGGCTTTCCCGACAGCTATGACGTCGGCGCCCTGCTGCGTTTCCTGTCGGGCATCAAATCGGCGCAGCGCAATGTCCGCGCGCCTGTTTATTCGCACCTGACTTACGACGTCATTCCCGGTGAGTTCCAGACCATCGACCGGCCGGACATATTGATCTTCGAAGGCATCAACGTGCTTCAGCCCGGCAAGCTGCCGAAGGACGGCAAGATCGTGCCTTTCCTGTCGGATTTCTTCGATTTCGCCATCTATATCGATGCCGAAGAGGAGCTGATCCATCACTGGTACATCGCCCGCTTCATGCGGCTGCGCGAGACCGCCTTCCGCAACCCGGACTCCTTCTTCCACCGCTATTCGCAACTTTCGCAAGCAGCGGCCCGCGCCATCGCCGAAGGCTTGTGGGCCAACATCAACCTGAAGAATTTGCGCGAGAACATCCTGCCGACGCGAGCCCGCGCCGATCTCATCCTGCGCAAGGGCGCCAATCATCTGGTCGAGGAAGTGGCGCTCAGGAAGCTGTGAAATTCCGAGCCATTCCTTAAAGTCATCTTAACCCAGCCTTTCTATTGTCGAGCCTGATCTGCGGGCTCCGGCAAACAATGAACGCGCCATTCCTTCATATTGATCGACCGGCAGCTGACCGCCTCGCACATCCGGGGAGCGGGACCGCCACGATTGCGCTGATCGTGCCGGTGCACAATGAGGAAGGCGCGATCGCGCCATTTCTGAAGGCTGTATGCGAAAGCATCGATCCGCTGCAGGAACATGGCGTTACCTTCGATCTCATCTTCGTCAATGACGGCAGCAGCGATGCGACGCTCGAACGGCTGATCGAAGCCCGGCAAGCCGATCCGCGTATTCGGGTGATCGACCTTTCACGCAATTTCGGCAAGGAGGCCGCGATGACCGCCGGTCTCGACAGCTGCGATGCCGATGCCGCAATTCCCATCGATGTCGACCTGCAGGACCCGCCGCATGTCATTCCGCTGCTTGTCGAAAAATGGCGCGAGGGTTTCGAGGTCGTTCTGGCCAAGCGAGCCAATCGGTCGAGCGACAGTTTTCTAAAGCAGCGCTCCGCCTCGACGTTTTACCGCGTTCACAACTGGATCGCGCAGCAGAAGATCCCGCACGATGTCGGCGACTTCAGGTTGATCGATCGTCAGGTCATCGAAGCGCTGCGCTCCTTGCCCGAACGCCGTCGTTTCATGAAGGGCCTGTTCGCCTGGGTGGGCTTCCGCACTGCGACCGTCGAATATGTCCGCGATCGGCGCATCGCCGGCCAGTCGAAATTCTCCGGCTGGAGGCTGTGGAACTTCGCGCTCGAAGGTATCACCAGCTTCTCCACCGCGCCGCTTGAAATCTGGACCTATGTCGGCGCGACGATCTCGGCATTGTCGTTTCTCTACGGCCTGCTGATCGTCGCCAAGACGATGATCTTTGGCGCGGACGTGCCAGGCTACGCTTCGCTGCTGGTCAGTGTTCTTTTCCTTGGCGGCATCCAGTTGCTCGGCATCGGCATCATCGGACAGTACCTCGGCAGGGTCTACGCCGAGATCAAGCAGCGTCCGATCTACATCGTGCGTCGCAAATATGAGGGGATGAACTGATGGAGCTCGACGCCTACCGACAGATGGCCGCCACCGAAGACGAGCATTGGTGGTTCTGTGGGCGGCGTGCCATCGCGGAGGCGGTCATTCGCCACCTCGACCTGCCCGCAAAGGCGCGCATCGTCGAGATCGGCGCCGGCACCGGTGGCAACATCCAGATGCTGGAGCAGTTCGGCGCGGTGACGGCTGTGGAAATGAGCGATCTCGCGCGCGAGATCGCCGGGGAAAAGACCGGCCGCGACTTTCTTGCTGGCCATCTGCCGGACAATATTCCTGTCGCGCCGCAAAGTTGTGACCTCATCTGCCTGTTCGACGTGCTGGAGCATGTCGCGGAGGACGAAGCATCGCTGGCCGCAATCCGCCAAATGCTGAAACCAGGTGGCCGCGTCATCCTTACGGTGCCTGCACATCAATGGCTGTGGAGCACCCACGACGTGGGGCTGCATCACATGCGGCGCTATTCCCGCAATCTGCTGCGTGAGCGCATTGAAAAGGCCGGCTTCACGATCGACCGGCTGAGCTACACCAATGCCGCGCTGTTTCCCGCAGCTGTGTTGGCACGATTGCTGGACAGGCTGCGCCGACCGGCCAGGCCAGCGGGCCACGCGACGCCGCCGAAGCCGGTCAATGCGGCGATGAAGGCTGTGTTTTCGGCGGAGGGCCGTATCGTGCCAAACGCAAGCCTGCCGTTTGGTGTCTCGCTGCTGGCCGTGTTTCGTAGGGATGGCGCCGTCGACACCGGCCGCCTCGACGAGAAACTGGCGGCCTGACCGCGCCATGTCGGCTACTGGCTCGTATCGTCGCCTGTCGCGCTTTGCCCTGATCGGGATTGCATCGACGCTGATCTATGCCGTTTGCGCTTTCCTGCTGTCGCGTGGACAGGCAACGGCTGGCCTGCCGGCAGCACTCACATCCTTTGCGGCTTATGCCATCGCCGCGCTGTTCTCTTATACCGGGCATAAATATTTCACATTCATCTCTGGCGGCAGCCACGCAATGGAACTGCCTCGCTTCCTCCTGCTCACCGCTTCGGGCCTCGCTATCGCGGTCGCTCTGCCGGGGTTTTTGACCCAGATGCTCGGCGTCCCTGCTTCAGTCCCGATCCTGCTTACCTGCATTGCCGTGCCGGTCATCAACTATGTCGTCCTCGGGCGCTGGGTGTTTCGTGGTCTCTAGCGCGCGATCCCTCGGTGAACCGCTGCCTACCATAGGCCGTTTCTCGCGGTTTGTCGGCGGCGCAGGTGCTGCTCCGTTGTTGCTGGCCGGCGTGGTCGTGGCGTATGCTGCCTGGTTATCGACGGTTGTGACGCCGACCAATGTCGATGTGTCATGGCTCCTGGTTGCGTGTGATCGGTTGCTCGGCGGAGAGCGACTGAACACCGACATCATAGAGACCAATCCGCCTTTCTCGATCTTTCTCTACATGCCGTTTATGCTCTTGGAAAAGCTTAGCGGCATACGCGCCGAAGTCTGGCTGACGCTCGGTGTCGTCTGCCTGAGCTTGGCCAGCCTGGTTGTTTCCGCCCGCATTCTCGCCCGCGTCGACCCGATTTACCGACAGCCTAACGCTCTCTTGGCAGCTCCGGTCGCGCTGTTCATGGTCCTGTGTTTCCTGCCGGACCAATTCGGCCAGCGCGAGCATTTCGCGCTGATTGCCATTCTGCCCTGGTTGGCATTGCAGTGCGCACGCCAGCGAACGCCGGACTTCGTCGCAGGCTCGACCGTGGAGCGCGTTCTGGCGGGGCTGGGCGCGGCCACCGTTATCATGCTCAAACCGCCGCATTTTGCCCTGGCCTTCCTGCTGCCCTCGCTGTGCCTTGCGCTCCATCGACGGTCTCTAAAGCCGTTCTTCGCCGTGGAAAATCTTCTCGGCGCTGCGGTCATCGTCATCTATGTGGCTTCCATTGCGATCTTCGACCGCGCCTATTTCAGCGAAATACTGCCCTTCGTCAGGGAGGTGTATCTGCCGCTGAGAGCTTCGGTCGTCGAGATGATGGCAAACTGGCCGAAGATAGTGCTGCTTCTGGCCGCGGCCGTCCTGCTGGCAGCGGGCGACATCAGGCGATTGCATTGGGACGTCCGGATTCCGCTCTTGGCCGCTCTCGGGTTCATCCCCGCCTTCGTCGTCATGGGCAAGGGTTGGCCCAATCACGCGCTGCCGATGGTGGTTGTGGCGGTACTTGCATTCGCTGTCCAGCTTCCGCGGTTCGGTGAGTTCCGCGCTGCAGGCTTCGTTCGCAAAGCCGGCCTTGTCTTCGGCTGCGTGTTGGTGCTGCAAATAACGATTAGAGCACAATACGCTGCGCTGACTGCGGACAACGAGCCGATGGAGCGGTCCGCCGCCACAATCAGCGCCACGATCGAAAACCCGACGATCATGTCGATCGCGGATCGGATGCAAGTGGGCCATCCTCTCACCAGGCTGGTCGGCGGCAGGTTCATGTCGCGTCACCCGGGCGCCTGGGCGGTGTTCAATGCGGAAATACTTGCTCGCAAGGCCGATGAATACGGACAGAAACGGAAATTTGAAGGGATCCGCGATCGGGTGATCGGCGAATACGCCGCCGAGATATCAGCGGAGAAGCCCGATATCGTGCTGTCAGGCTCCCCCTCGTGGACTGCCTTGATGCTGCAGGACGAGCGGGTCGCGGCTGCCTTGAGCGACTATCACGTGCTGCACGCCGAGCCGGAGATCACCGTCTTTCTGCGCGGCGGCGCGCGCCAATTGACGCCCGTTTCGAACTAGTTCCGTCCGGCCGATTGGCTGATCGAGGGAGAGGCTACAGAGAACATGGTAAGGGCTATCCAATCGTTTTATCGGAGAGCACATATGTCAACGTTCCGGGGCAGGACAGCACCGTGAGCGTCGCGAACGAGACTGGCGGCTGGGGCCGGTGGGGCAGTCGGGATTTTGCGGCGTCGCTGCATCCTGGCCGCAATGTCCTTGCGATTGCTGCGCTCACAGTCTTGTCGATCGCCTGTCAGGTGCGCTGGGGAACTATTCCGGATACGAGTTGGCTGATCACCGTCTGCGAGCGGATACTCTCTGGTGAGCGGCTCTACACGCAAATCTACGAGACCAACCCTCCATTCAGCGTATGGCTCTATCTGCCGCCAGTGGCTGCGGCCAGGTTGCTGGGAATCGCCCCGGAAGTCCTGGTTCAGGCCTGGACCTATCTTGCCGCACTTGTCGGACTTTCGTTCTCGGGCGTGATCGTCAAGCGTGCGGGTTTCGCCGAAGCAGCATCACTATTTGCATTGGCGCCAGCTTTCTACGCAATGCTGGTGGTCTTTCCCGGCAACGCCTTCAGCGAGCGAGAGCATATCGGCATAGCGCTTTTCATGCCGCTGCTCGCACTTCATGCCTGGCGCGCGCGCCGAGATGCAACGGCGCAACCAGGCTTGGGTCTTGCAGCCCTTGCCGGCCTGTCGGGCAGTGTTCTGTTGCTGATCAAGCCCTACTACGCGATCATGGTGTTGGCGCCGGCACTGCTCGTCGCAGCACGCCAATGCAGTCTGAAATCGGTTTTCGCTCCGGAGCACTGGGTCATAGGCGGCGTCTGCATCGCTTATTTCGGCGCGGTCACATTGATCCATCCGGAATTCCTGCGCGACGTTTATCCCCTGATGGCGGATGTTTATGCAAAGGTCAGCGTCTTTCTGCCGATTGTGATCGTCTACGGTTTTACGTGGGGCTTTCTCGTATTCCTGACGTGGTGGCTGTGGCCGGCCGGGCGATTTCCGGAGCTGGCGGCGGTAGCGCTGACCGCGTCGGTCGCCGGCATGTTCCCGCTGTTCTACCAGGCGAAAGGCTGGGCCTATCATGCCTATCCCGCCATCTTTTGCGCCGTGGCAGCCATTCTCTGCCTGCTGGCATTGCCCAGGATCGAGCAGCAGCAGCCAAGGCTGTTGTCATTTGTGACGGCACCTTCGCGAGCTTGGGCGCTGGCGGGGGTGGCGATCGCTTTCTTGCCGTACTGGAGCACTCAGAAGCCAGACCCCGCGCTGGTTGCCGCCATTCGCGCCGCGACCGATCGGCCGACCGTCGCGTTGGTCAGCCCGGACATTTCCTCTGGACATCCGCTGAACCGCATGATCGACGGGCAGTTCGTTTCGACCCATGTCAGCGATTGGCTTGGAGCGTTCTCGCTCCGCCTGTCCCAGCAGGCGGTCCTCTCCGGTGACACCGCCGAGGCGACACGTTACCAAGCCATCATGGTGCGCTACGCCGAAAGCAAGCGCGAAGAATTTGAGCGCCTGCGCGCGGATGTCATCATCTTCAAGAAAAACAACACCAACTGGACAAGCCAACTGACCGAGCGTTTTGGCTTTGACGCGATCCTGGCCCGTTACCACGTGCTCGCCGAAGACGGTGCCCTGCGCATCTATCTACGCGATGACTATGTCCGCCCCGGCCCGTTGACGGTCGGGCGCCTCACGTCGGCGTCGTCACCCGCCTCAGCGTCAGATTGATCCGTCCGCCATTCCTGAGCAACGCCGAGGTCGAGGGATAGATGCGGTCGACGCCGTGAAAAGAGAGGCGGCCTTCGCCGCCAAGCACGACGACGTCGCCGCTTTTCAGCCTGAACGATTTTGTGCCGCCTTCGCGCGTGCTTTGGCCGACCCTGAACAGGCAATCGTCGCCCAGTGAGACCGACACGACCGGCGCGGCGAAATCCTCCTCGTCGCGGTCCTGGTGAAGGCCCATCTTCGCGTCCGGCGAATAGAAATTGACCAAACAAGCCTCCGGCGGATGCGGATAGGCAGACACGTCCCGCCACAACTCGAGCAGCACGTCCGGGATTGGCGGCCAGGGCGTTCCGGTCACCGGGTGCGTCGGCTGGTAGCGATAGCCGTGCTCCTTGTCGGTGACCCAGCCGAGCGGGCCGCAATTGGTCATGCGCACGCTCATCTCCTTGCCGGTGCGCGGCATGGCCGGCACGAACAGGGGAGCCTCCTGGACGACCCGTCTCACATCCTCGACCAGCGCTTCCTGCACCGCACGGGACAGGTAGCCGGGCATGTGGCGGACACCTTTGGGCAGAACGAGCATCAGCTTGGTCGCTCCATTAGGTTCATCTGGCGGATAATGCCACCAACAAACAAGAACGGCGACCCGAAAGCCGCCGTTCTTCTCTTGTCGCGATTGCACCGGGCTTAGAGACTGTTTCGAAATTCGCTCTGGCGAGTCATATGGTGGTGGTTTCGAGAACCGGAGCGGAGCGTACTTAAGCACGTGAGCACCGGAAGCGCAGAAAACGCTATCAGATAGCCGCCGGAGTAGAGTTTCCAAACAGTCTCTTAGTCGAGGTCCGGTATGCGCAGGACTTGCCCCGGATAGATCTTGTCCGGGTGGGTCAGCATCGGCTTGTTGGCCTCGAAAATGATCGGGTTCTTCGCACCCTTGCCCTTGCCGTAGCTCTTTTCGGCGATCTTCCAGAGGTTGTCGCCTTTCTTGACCGTGTAGAAGGTCGGTTCCTTGGCCGCGGTAGCGGGCGTGCCGGACTCGGGTGCGGCGACCTGCAATTCGTCTGCCTGCACCTTGGAGACGCCGAGCGTGTTGCCGACGGCGATGACAGCCTTTTCGAAGATCGATTGATCCTTGACCACGCCTTTCAGGACGGCCGTATCGCCTTTGACGACGACTTCCACATTGTCGGTGCCGAGCGCGTGCGAATCGAGCTCCTTCTTGAGCGTATCGGCGGTCGGCTCCGGCTCATCGTCGCCGAAGCCGAGCTTCTTGCCGACGCCCTTGACGAAATCAAACATGCCCATCTGTGGTCTCCCTTGCTGTGGCGAATACAGAACTTGCCATCTGCAACCTTGAATTGGAAGCCGTCTCGACCGCGGGATCGATGTCGCGCCTGCCACATCGTGGACGCACGTCGCTCTAATCGTCGTCCACCCGGCCGCGCAGTTTCTTGATTGTGCCGCGCCCAGCTTTAGTCTTCAGCCGCCTTTCTACCGCGCCTTTCGACGGCCTCGTCTTCTTGCGCGGCGGCGGCGGCGGTTCGGCGGCCTTGGCGACCAGTTCCGCAAGCCGCGCGCGGGCGTCAGCCCGGTTCTGCTCTTGCGTGCGGAAGCGTCCGGCCTCGATGACGATGACGCCGTCCTTGGTGGCGCGTTGGCCAGCCAGCTTTATGGTTCGCTCGCGGACGCGCTCCGACAGGCCCGGCGCATTCGCCGCATCGAAGCGCAATTGCACCGCCGTCGCCACCTTGTTGACGTTCTGGCCGCCAGGGCCGGACGAGCGGATGAAGTCCTCATGCAGGTCATCCGGATGGATCACCGCATCGTCGGCAATGATGATCTTGTCGTCGGCGTTCATGCCGCAGTCATGGCGCGGCAAGCGAAAAAAGAAAAGGCCCGATCCCCGGGGTCGGGCGTTCCCGTTCCCCGGGTCGGGCCTCCCCGATCCCGGTCCGGGCCTTGAGGTGCAGGAT
>NZ_RZTI01000095.1:0-23107 GCF_003997275.1 Mesorhizobium sp. M6A.T.Ce.TU.002.03.1.1 | reverse complement strand
TGCTCGCCGCCTTCATATCCATAGCCGCTTTGCTTGACGCCCCCATAAGGCGCATCCGCGGAAACCCCTTTCAGGTAATTCACACTAACTGCGCCCGCAGAGAGACCATTGATAAGCTTCTGTTGCGTATCGGCCGCGCCAGTAAACAAGTAGGCGGCCAGACCGTACTCGGTGGCGTTGGCTTCCTCGATCGCCTCTTCGATCGTATCGAAAGGCGCCACGGTGAGAATTGGTCCGAACGGCTCTTCATGAAGCACTCTCGCTTCCTTCGGTACGCCCGTCAGGATGGTTGGCGGCCAGTAAAACCCCGGTCCGTCAAGGGGGGTGCCACCGGTCTCGATGCGGGCGCCGCATTCTACCGCATCCTTGGTCAGGCGCTGCATGGCCTCTATTCGCCGGGCGTTTGCCATTGGCCCCATTTGCGTTGCGGGGTTGTCCGGTGGTCCGATCCTGATTCTTCGGACCGCCTCCGTCATCCGGAACAGGAATTCCTCATAGCGGGATCGGGCGACAAGAATCCTGCTGGGCGCATTACAGCTCTGGCCCGCGCACTCGAATTTGTATTCCGAAATAGCCGGTATCGCCGTTGCCAGGTCGGCATCTTCGCACACGATAACCGGGGAATGTCCACCGAGCTCAAGGATGCAGCGCTGCAGATTATTCGCGGCCAGTGTGGCCAGCTGTTTCCCAACAGCGGTCGATCCCGTGAACGTCAAGACTTTCACAATTGGCGAACTGAGCAGATGCCGTGATATATGCACAGGCACACCGAACACCAGGTTGACCACGCCTTCCGGTATCCCTGCTTGACGCAAAGATTCCACGATATGGACAGCCACGCTTGGCGTCTCCTCGGCCCCTTTGAGGATCACCGGGCAGCCTGCCGCCAGCGCGGGGGCGAGCTTGCGGGCGATGAGAACGGCTGGATAGTTCCACGGCGTAAAGGCAGCGACGACACCGACGGCCTCCGGGACGATCATCCTGTTCGGACCCAACGGAATCGGGGTCGACAACTCATCGGCATGCCGGCCATTCCATTCCAGCGTTTCGACTGCGCGCGCATATTCTCCTGTCGCTTCGGCAATCGTCTTTCCCTGTTCAGACGACAGGTCCCTGGCTGCGGCGCCAGCTTTCTCTGCCAGAATGCTGGCGGCAGAGACGAGTATCTCGCCACGCTCTTGGGCGGGTCGTGAGGACCACGCCTTGCGGCTGCGTTCTGCCGAAGCAAGAGCTTCATCCAAGTCTGAAACCGTAGCCGAGGCCACTGAGGCAAATACCTTCTCCGTCGCCGGGTTGATCACCGGCAAAGTGGCTCGGCTACCACCGGCTCGCCATTTGCCATTAATGAAGAGCTCGTAGCTCTTGGCGTCGGACATCGCGGGCTCCACTTGACTGAATTCTTGCCACGAGCGCAGTTTCGATATCGAAACTGCTGAACTCGCTTGAGCCAGTTTCATCGCGACGGTCGCGGCGGGTCAAATATCGAATATTGCCGAAATCCATCTGGAATCCAGATCGGGCTGGTCCTGATGGTCGCAAAAGATTATGCCCAGCTTTACAGGTTAGGTTGTCAGGTCGCCTCAGGCGCCACCGCTGCCCAGTCCCGGATTTCAATCAATTCTCTGGCGACCTTCGGAATGAGCTTGCGGACCGCAGAAACGGCCGCAGAACGCTCATCTTTGGGATTTACAGCAAGCACCACGGAGCGGGTAATCACCGGATCTACGATCTTGACCGTCCGGACCAGCCCTTGAGAGGCTTCTTTCTGAACGGCAGACGGGGCGAGAATAGAATGCGCTTTCCCTTCTACGACCATGTTGATGATCGTTGAAAGCGAGTCCACTTCAAACCTGACGTCCAGCGCGCAACCGTGCTGTGCGACGACGTCAGCCACCGAACGCCTGACATTGTTATTGCGCATGGGAACCGCCAGGGGGAATGCATGCAGGTCGGCCAGAGATATCGCATCTTCGAAAGGCGGCTCACCCGACGGTACCACCAGACAAAGGTTTTCGCGCGCTATCACCGTCATTCGGCCTACGCTATCCGCAGTGCGGTAGAGTACCGCCAGATTGAAGCGTCCAGCAGCCATCCACTCCTCCAGCGGTCCCGTCATACCCTCGACCATCTTGAGGGAGACCCTGGGCAGTTCGTTTCTCACCGACTCAAGCAGGGGGCCGCTCAGGACGCGGGCAGCTCCAGACGGAATGCCAATCGTCACCTCCCCGGCGGGGGAAGCAGCTGTGTTGGTCAATTCCACCTCGGTAAGTCGAATTTCTTTAAGAATCGCCCGAGCGCGATCGAGCAGTTTGGCTCCTGACGCCGTCACGCTCACACCGGTCCTGTCGCGTATCAGCAGTTGAGTGCCGAAGGCTTCCTCCAGTTGACGCACATGCAGGCTCAGCGCACTCTGGGCAACATTAAGGAAGCCAGCGGCCTTCGTGAAACTGCCTGCTTCGACCACACCGACGAAGTATCTTAACTGCCTGATTTCCACGAGTACCCATCCGAGAGCGGACTGCAATTAGTTTAATCTATCTCGAAATGTGATGGCGCGACAGCAATAATTGTGCCGAGCTGTATGACGCCTTCCTGTCGTGTCGTCCCAGTCTGGTTTGATCCACCGCTGAGGACTCAAACGGCCAACTCGGCGCCCGGATCCGTGGCGATAATTTCTCGAGCCCTTCGAATAACGGGCGGATCGACCATCTTTCCGTCTAACGCGAACGCGCCTCTGCCCTGCGCCGTCGCATCTTTTTCCGCCGCGAGGACACGAAGGGCCCATTCGAGTTCCTGTGGGCTTGGCGAAAAAGCCTCATTGAATATGGCAACCTGGTTTGGATGAATCGCCAAAGCACCGGAAAAGCCAAGCCGCCGCGCATGCGCCGCGGCTTCACGAAGTCTATCATTGTCTGAGAACTCGCCGATACTTCCTACGAAGCCAAGCGGTAGCAAGCCTGCGGCGCGAGCGGCAAACAGAACAGAAAGGTTCGGTGTCAAAAGAAGGTCGAGTTCCGGGGCACCGCCAACGGAGGCACTGAAGTCTTCAGGACCCAGCGCCATTGCAACCATCCTGGGATGGGCCGACGCAATGGCTGAGAGACTTTGTAATGCTGCCGGGGTCTCGATCAAGGCAAGGAACCGGATTCGACCCACCGCAAGATTTCTTTCTCGTTCAAGTTCCGATACCGCATTCGCGATCTCTGTTACCCACGCTGCCGAATCCGTCTTCGGAAGGACAAGTGCATCAACACCCGCAATCACGGCTGCATCGAGATCGTCCGCCAAGGCACGCAAACCGCGATTCACGCGAACTAAAACATAAGCGTCCCTGCGGCCCACCTTTGCCACGGATGCAGAAAGCTGACGCCGTGACTCACCTTTTTGATCCTCGGGAACGGAGTCCTCGAGGTCGAGTATGACGCCATCTGCCCCGCGCTCATGAGCCGCCTCCACAAAGCGCGGAACATGAGCGGGAACGAAGAGCAGAGATCTCCAGCGGGGAAGAGACATCGAGCTTTCAACGGCCTGAACGGCGTCGTTCATGAAGTCGCCTCTGCGGTCGATTCTGGCGCGGGCGGTGTCAGTGAGCTTCCTGGGCGGCCGTGGCACTCGGAGGACGCAGGACTAGGCATGCACTCTGTAAATCGCGATCGCGCTCCCTTCCCGAAAAGAGGCACGCTCATGCTGACGCGGCTCTTGCGCGCAAACCTGCTCGAACCTCCTCTCGGACAGCGCCTGTATGGGCGCCAAGAGCCGGAACTGACCGAAGTGAGGGTCGCTCAGAGTTGAAGATCGCAGCCGGGGCTATCGCCTCTACGGTTCCTTCAGGGGTGCCAATCTCAACCCTGCGAACATGTGGGTGCCTTGAAACATCCGCCACTTCGTTCAGTCGCCCATATGCCAAACCGGCCGCCTCAAGCTCCTGCATTGCTTCGTGGCAGGACAGTTCGGAAAATCGCAGCTCAATGATCTCATCAAGTTGCGCACGGTGGCCGAGACGCTCCATGTTGTCAGCGAAACTAGGTGCGCGAGTGAGCTCGGGCCGCTTCAGGAACTTCTCGCAGAAATTCACCCATTCTCGGTCATTCTGGACGGAGAAGATGACGTCTTTGCCATCGCCGCAGCGATAGGCGCCATACGGCGCCAGCGAGGGGTGCTTCACGCCCGCGCGTACTGTATGGTAGCCGCTGTAGTTGTTTTGCAGGACCGGCACGTTCATCCAGTCGGCGACGGCATCGAACAGCGAGACTTGTATGCCGGCGCCCTCGCCTGTCCGCTCGCGGTTATACAGCGCCTGAAGAATGGCGCCGTGTGCCGTCATGCCCGCAGAAATGTCGCAAACTGACACCCCTACGCGCGCGGGGCCTTGTTGGTTGCCGGTGATCGCGCATAGACCTGTTTCGGCCTGGACGATGAGATCATAAGCCTTCAAATGGGAATACGGCCCTTTCTCCCCGAAACCGGAAATGTCGCAGGTTATCAGCCGCGGAAAACGTTGACGGAGATCGGCAGACCCGAAACCCAGTTTTTCGATACTCCCCGGCTTCAGATTCTGGATAAAGACGTCAGCACTGGCAATGAGCGTATCCAGGACGGCACGGTCCGCCTCAGATCTCAGGTCCAGACAGACTGACTCCTTACCCCGGTTGAGCCAGACGAAGTAAGCGCTCTGTCCCCGCACCAACTTGTCGTAGTTTCGCGCAAAATCCCCTTCGGGCCTCTCGATCTTGATCACCCGGGCGCCAGCGTCCGCAAGGCGAGACGATGCGTAAGGCGCAGCAACGGCCTGCTCCACGGCAACGACGGTGATCCCCTCAAGGCAGTTTTGCATGTGACACCGTGCTTTTCATCCAATGGTTTCTTCTTGAGCCCGACGACGATTCAGCATAGCCAGCAACCGGTTTTGTTCATTTCCAACAATTGAGAATGCCTCGTCGACCCCCATCCCAGGCTTCGCAAGCATCATGTCTGCCTGGGTCGCCACCGATATGTGGACAGAAGCTTGGGCAGAGAGGTCTGTCTCGGTACAGCTTCCTCCAACGTACGCGCCCACCTTGTTCTCTTTGCACAGGAGCACGGCATGTGCCGTGTCAGCCAATGAGCCAACATCGGGCGTCTTGATTTGAATGAGATGCGCGGCTCTCGCTTCGGCAAAGAGCCGAATATCATCAAGCGTGTTGCACCTCTCATCGACGACAATTCGAGCACTGGAATCTCGGCTGTCCAAAATGGATACGATCTTGGCGTAGTTCTCAATTTGAGCTTGCGTCGAACCAAAGTCCGCCGGGGACTCGATGTTGATCGTAAAACCCGGAACGGTATCGACAATCCTGCAGATAAAATCGGCGATCCGTTGCGGCTCCAGGCCGATTTCCTGACCGATCCAACCATACACATCAAAATGCAGCACCGGATGATAACCCGGGCGGCCGATTTGCCGCGTACGCGTTGCAACCCACGTCACGAACTCCATGAAGGTCTGGCCGCCGTCACCGAATTTCTGCCGTGAGTTGATTAGCCCGTGGGGAAGCACATCCACCGCCTTCAGAATCATCTTGTCGACGTTAATTTCGCGAGCATCGCCGCTTTGGCAGTAAATTGGGACCCTTCGCGTCGGGAGCGGCAAATTAAATTCGGCACATATGACCTCTGCCATCGTCTTTCGACGAAGTTGGGCCACCGCTCGGAGCAACGCTTGGCTGACGCCATACTCAACCGCGAGGGGCAGCCGTTTATGTTCGTGAGGTTCGAATACGTGGGCGCATGCTTCCAGGTAGCGAGACGCATCAACATCGAGAAGCCGCGGTGCAACGACGCGTGACGTCAAATCGCAAATTTGATTGGCGTCGAACAGCGAATCGCGTCCGCCAGCACCAGAGTATTGGACGCCCATCATGTCGCCCCAGACAACGCTGTCATCGGCCAGGACAAGCCCAAGGCTCAACGAAGATGCCGGAAGGCGAATGGATTCGAAGTCGGGCGTGACGGGTTCTCCCATATAGACAAAACCGTCCTGTGAGGCGCCGGCTCTTATGGCGGCCTGATCATCGTAGAAAAACGCGCCGTTTCCTGGCGCGAGGAGGACGTCTTTGATGTGCAATTGAGTCGCTCGATATATTCTGAGGAGATTAATTCGTTCCGCTACTGCACGCGAGGCGCTGGCTGACACCTGATTCTTAGATCTTCAGCGGTCGCGCAACGAGCGCCACCCCTTCGTTGATGTCGACATGCGCCCCCGACTGTATGGCGAGGACGACGGATCCTCCAAGGGCGCGGATATCGATGGACTCAGCGGACAGCGAATCCATCGGATGCAGGATGCCTATGAGATCTCCCTCCCTCACTTCATCCAACACCGAGCAGCGAGGTTCGAAGATGCCCGCTGCAGGCGATTTCAACTCATCGGACGGATGCGTTTCGAGAGTTTGGCCGGACTTCTGTTGATGGAACGTTGGATACTCAGCTTTACCCTCGACCAGCCCGAGCGCGATGAGTGCGTTGCGCACCCCAGCCTCGTAGATCGCGAGATTATCCGCGCCGACCGTGCCGCCACCGAATTCAGTGCAAACAAATACCTTGCCCTGGTTTTGGGCCAGGATATCGAACATTCCAGCCGTGTCGTAATATTCCCAGACCAAAGTCAAGGGCAATTTGAACGCTTCCGCCATTCTCACCGTCCTGGCCATGAGATCGCGATCGGCAATCGGGTGCGTCGTGGCGGCCGGTGGAAAATCCCACGTTGGTCCGAAGCTGTGCAGATCAAATACCGTGTCGGCCATTGGCAACAATACGCGCGACACCGCATCCGCGATTCGTTCGGTCACTGACCCGTCGGCGCGGCCCGGAAACACGCGATTGAGATTCAACCCGTCGAGCGGAGTATTGCGGCTCCATGCCTGCACGGCCAATGGATTGAGCACCGGTAGAACGATAACCCTTCCACAGGTTTGCGCTTCTGGTAGCCACTCAATAAGCCGTCGCGCGACAAGTGGGCCCTCCAGTTCATTGCCATGGTTTCCGCCGGTGACAAGAAGGCGCGGTCCCCCACCTTTATTGAGACTGAAGACCGGAAGCGAAAGCTCTCCGCAGTCGGCGCCTCCCGGGACAACAAGACGCCCCATGCTCACGCCAGGCGTATCGAGATCAAACGTAAGATGTGGTGCTTCGTTCATTGTTCAGCCTATTGTAAGTATTCAGACGACCGGGCGCTGAGTTTACGACGGGTTTCGCTCATAAGCGTTTCTGCCGCTTCGGAAGTATGCGCCATGCGGTGTTCAATTCGCCAATATAATGTCCTGGACGGTGCCATCGCGTTTTCAGATGGCTGGCGCCTGCTTTGATGAAACCTACCGCTGCTCCAAGTTTCACAAGCAAGAGGCAGTGGCAAATAGCCCCGCGCCGTACACCCAGTGTCCGCCAGCCTCTTTGCCCCCGATGTACTTGCCCCTGGAAATTTACATGATGTCGTGCGCATCTACCCCAACGCGGCTGCCTGCGCCTGGTCGGGGCGTTGGCCGTCGAGACCAACGAAAACGGGATGGAGGCCAACCGCTACATCAACATGGACGACATGCGCACAAGAAGCTTGCTCTGCGCCAAGCCGCATGACCAGCACCATGGCCGCCCCTTTTTGCATGCCTGACGCCACAACCCGTCAAACACTGCTTAGTATTGTCGGCATCTAAAAACGAGATGGCGGCTATGCCTGATGCGATCTGGCCTAATGGACAACCGCCGATTCGGGGATCGCACCCTCAATCTTTGGCTGTGGACCTGTTATCAGAGGGACCTACATGTTTGATCCCGGGCTCACATGACCATGCTGAGGTCAAGAGGTGTGTTAGGGCGGCATCGTGTTGCTCCCAATTGGTGGCGGAATCCAGAGCTGGGCCCGATTGCGTGACACGGCTCGCTGCATCGAGCCTAATCAAACTCACATACGGTCGCCGCTTGAGACGTCTGCACCAATATCCGCCTGCGGCGGCGGGGCCCAGAAGGCGAGACCCGTCTTTGATACGGCATTCTAGCCAGCTGGGATCTCGGTTCGCCTCCTGGATCCGCCGAGGCTGATCAGGCCTCGAGGGATGAGTGTATCGGTGTAATCTCGTCAGACGGCCTTCATGACAGCACCTTCGATGACGAGGCCCGCGGTGACCTATTTCCACAGCGCCACGAGCAGCATCCTTGCAAGGCGACGATGGTTGTCTTTTTGAGGCGCCCCTGATTGCGCATCACGCGTTCGTGGAACCAGCGGGTTAGCGCTGAACTCGGTTGATTGCGCAGCCACAGCCAGGCCAACTAGATCATCGTCGTCGCAGTCGGGGCTTGCCGGTCTTCGAGACGCCTTGCTCGTGCTGGACCGATCCGCTCTGCCAAGGCGTCGGCGCGGGCCCGGCATAGGCGGCGTCCTGCCGGCGATTATCGAAGTGCCGGAACAGCCCCCGCCACAACGACAGAGGCGGTCCGTCGAGCGATACAACATAGGGGCTCGCGCAGGTTTGGCACGATCCCTAGGAATTTCTGGAAGACAGCGCTGGCGGCCGCGCCGCGGATCCGGCACCAATCGCATGAGGCCCTGGGTGTAGGGGTGCGCGGGCCGCGCGAACAAATCTATCACGTCGACCGTGAACTATCCGCAAGCCATTGGTCTGGCATGTTGATTGAGGCGGATAGCGGCTTTCGAATTGCAGGATTCGCGGTTTATGAGCGCTGTTTTCCTGCAATTCGGTTTTGCGATTCCCTTGTGCTGCGGAGCGTGATTCACTGGGTCGGCGGCGGCGAATCGAGGGGACGGCGAATGTCCAAGCACGCGAGAAGCGCTGACACCAACATCGCCCTCGATGTCGATTTGGGTTCGAAACGGCTCTGAGAGTTCCTGCAGGCGCTCCAGAATAGCTTTGGCTTGAGCCGTTGGGGCGAGCTGCGGGATGCCCCGGTTAGCAAACCTCTTTGAGAAACCGAGCTCGATCGGATATAGCCGCAATTCGGCAAGCTGGTTTTGTTCGAAGCGGCTGACGGTGACAATGCTCTCGTAGTATACGGGGGCGGAGAGCGCCCCATAGAACAGCCCTTCTCCAATCGGGTATCCTTTCGCCTCCTCGTCAACTGTGACCTCGGCATCCGTGTCGAATCGCGGGTCCCTGCCATAGGCCTCGAACATGTCGGCCCCAACGGGGGTCCGGAGGTCGTCGTAGAAGAAATTCCCCAAGCTATAAAAGACGGGGCGCCCCTTGTAGATCTCAATGCCGCGCAACAGATGCGGTCCGTGTCCGACATATGCGTCCGCTCCGGCGTCAATCATTTGGTGCGCAAACGATTGTTCATAGTCAGCTGGCTCCTGGCTCCAATTCCCGGGCTCGTGAGCATGGTTCGTCACAATGCAGAAGTCGGAAAACTGTTTGCCCCGGCGAACGTTTCGTAGAATGTTGGCGACATCGCGCTGGTCTGCTTCGTAGCTGTAGCCGGCCTTGTTGCCTGTCTTATATGTCGCCCCACCGACCAAGACCCGGCTCGGATCCGGTTCGGCCTTGTAGCCTGGCAACGCATCACGTATCCGCCTCAAACTCTCAAGCATCTCCGGCGGCACGACTATGCTTTGGGCCAAACGAAGGGCATTGAGCCCTGGTCTGCCGGGAGCCTCGCCAGCGGGATCGCACGCTCGAGACATAGGCGCAAACGTCGTAGCCAATGACACCAATGCCGCGCGACAGCGTGCGGTTTCCAAAAAGCGAGCGGCGCCAGCTTGTGCGAGATTCTCGCCAGCACCTGCATGGACGATACGGCTCTCATCCAGCACCCGGCTCGTCTCGCGCATGCCTTCAAGACCCCAGTCAAGTGCGTGGTTGTTCGCGCGACCGACGATGTTGAACCCCATCGCCTTCAAATCAGGGCCCAGTTCCGGTACGCTGATGTGATACGCACCCCCCCGTGCTCAGCCTCCGGACTTCCCTTGAACTTTCGGATATCGAAAATCAGGGTTTCCATGTTGCCGAAGATGACATCGGCACCACAAAGAATCTTGACGATGTCGCTGAAGCCGGAATGTTCGTATCTGGTCAGCGGTCGCGATACGATGAGATCGCCGACTGCTACCATTGTGAAGCCATCCGCAACGTTCGTTGCAATCGAACCCACCGTATCGTAGTCGGCACCCTGTTGCGCCAGATGAGAACCGATCCGGTGAGTATATTCTTTCATAGATCTTTTCTCTCCCTTTCGCTGCATTTGGGAATGAGTTCGGTGGTCGTGTCAGCGGTGACTCGAGATGCTCGAGCGGAAAGAGTTTCTGACATAGCCATTGCATAGAGTGGATGATCGCCCGCTTCAGGCGTTAGATGGGGGATGTCTATGGCCGGAGCGCGCACATGACAGGCGACGACCCGCCCATCTGGTATCGGCACCAAAGGTGGCACTTCGAGCCGGCATCGCTCGACAGCGAGCGGGCAGCGTGGGTGGAACGCGCAGCCGGTCGGCGGATTGATAGGGCTTGGCACCTCGCCCTCGACGGGCACCTCCACCCGAGCCCGCGTTGGATCCGGCACCGGAGCGGCCGCGATCAGCACCTCGGTGTAAGGATGGACCGGTTTCGCGAAGAGGGCCTCGCTCGGGGCGAGCTCCACGATCCGTCCCAGATACATTACTGCAACCCGATGCGCGATATGCTCCACGACGCCGAGGTCATGCGAGATGAAGACGAAGGCGATGCCCATCTGTTGCTGGAGATCCAGAAGCAGATTCAGAATCTGCGCTTGCACGGACACGTCAAGGGCTGAAACGGCCTCGTCGGCGATGATGAGAGAGGGGTTGAGCGACAGGGCGCGTGCAATGCCGAGCCGCTGGCGCTGACCGCCCGACAATTCGGACGGGTGCCTGTGCATCATCTCAGGCGACATTCCGACCTTTCGGAGAAGGTCCGCGGCGAGTGCCTGACGCTGCTTCCGCGTGAGGCGCTCAAAATTCTCGACGGGTTCGGTGATAATCTGTTCGGCGGTAAGGCGCGGGTTCAGCGACGAGTAAGGATCCTGAAAGACCATCTGCATCCGACGGCGCCACGCGTGGAGCGCGTCCTTCTTGAGGCTCGCAATATCGGTCCCGTCGATCAGCACGCGGCCGCCCGTCGGCTGCACAAGCCGCATCAAGAGCCGCGCCACGGTGGACTTGCCGCAGCCGGATTCGCCGACGATGCAGAGCGTCTCGCCCGCCTCGACGGAAAAGGATACATCCTCCACCGCCCGGATCACCGGAATGCTTTTCTTGAAGATTCCCGCACCGAGCGGATAATGCTTGGTCAGATTCTCGACTTTCAGCAGGGGACCGTTCATGCGCCCATCACCTCTTCGGCGCGCCAGCAAGCTGCGGCGTGGCTCGACCCGACATCACGCAGGATGGGCGTCTTTTCGCCGCAAATGTCGATCGCGAACGGGCAGCGAGGCGCAAAGCTGCAGCCGACAATGGGCTCGCGCAGACTTGGGACAATGCCGGGAATTTCTGGAAGGCGGCGCTGGCGGCCGCGCCGCGGATCCGGCACCGATCGCATGAGGCCCTGGGTGTAGGGGTGCGCGGGCCGCGCGAACAAATCTATCACGTCCGCTTGTTCTACGATCCGGCCAGCATACATCACGATCACACGTTGGCATGTCTCGGCCACGACGCCCAGATCATGCGTGATGAACATGACGGCCGTTCCCGTGCGCTCTTTCAGATCGACGATGAGCCGCAGGATCTGCGCCTGAATGGTGACGTCGAGGGCCGTCGTCGGCTCGTCGGCGATCAATAATTCCGGCGAGCAGGCGAGAGCCATGGCGATCATCGCGCGCTGGCGCATGCCGCCTGACATTTCGTGAGGATAGTTGTTCACGCGACGCTCCGGGTCAGCGATGCAGACGAGACGAAGCATCTCTTCGGCCTTCGCCATGGCAACGGACCGTGAGGCCTTGTTGTGGATCTCAACCGCCTCCGCGATCTGCCTGCCGACCGTATAGACCGGGTTCAGGCTCGTCATCGGCTCCTGGAAGATCATGGCGATACGGTCGCCCCGGATATGTCGCATCTCCCGATCGGACAGTTCAAGGAGGTCTTGTCCGTGAAAGCGTATCTCGCCGCCGACAGTCCTGGCGGTCAGCTTCGGCAGCAGACGAAGAATGGAGAGAGCGGTGACGCTCTTCCCGCATCCAGATTCGCCGACGACGCCGAGGGTCTCGCCTTTTTTCACCTGGAAGCTGACGCCCCCCAAGGCGCGGGTGACGCTCTCCTCGCCGTAAAAGTGCGTCTCAAGGTCGCGAACGTCGAGAAGCACATCATCCTCTGCAGATTCTCGCATCAACATGTCAGCGTCTCCGCTTTGAGCGGGGATCGAACATGTCGCGCAGGCCGTCGCCGAGGAGGTTGACAGCAAGGACTGTAACGGCAAGGCAGATTCCAGGGGCGAAGATCGTCAATGGAGCGATGGCGAGATACAGACGCGAACTGGCGATCATGTTGCCCCAGCTTGGAATCTCGGGCGGCACGCCCATGCCGAGGAAACTCAGCCCCGCCTCCGTCAGGATCGCGCTGGCGCAGACAGTAGCCCCCTGGACCATTAGCGGCGGAATGGTGCTCGGCAGGATATGCCGCCACAGCACCTTAGGCAGGCGCGCACCGCCGCAGATCGCGGCCTCCACATAGGGACGCTCGCGAACCCCCAGAACTACCGAACGAACCAGGCGCGCGACGGCTGGCGTCTCGGGTATCGCGATTGCGACGATGAGGATGCCAATACCGGGGCCGGTCAGAGAAATAAGGGCGATGGCAAGCAAAATGGTCGGGATGGACATCAGGCCGTCCATGACCCGCATGACGACGTTGTCAAAGCTGCGGCTATAGCCGGCGATGACACCTATCAGAGCCCCGGCAAGAGCCGCGCACGCCGCCGACAGCAATCCGACCATGAGGGAGATCCGAGCGCCAAAGATCGTTCGGCTAAACACGTCCCGGCCCAGATTGTCGCTCCCGAACCACATCTCAGCCGAAGGCGTCTGGAGACGCTTGAATGGATCCATGTTCACCGGATCTCCGGCGTAAAGCGGGGCAGTGGCCGCCAGTATGATCAAAAGCGTCAGGAGTCCGCCGCCTATCAGAACCAGCGGGTGCCGCCTTGCCATACGGGGAAGATCGGATATTTGCAGCCGACCCATCTTCACGGCTTCAAATGATGCGGAGATGAGCGTCATATCAGTACCGGATCCGGGGATCGATCAGCGTATAGGCCAGATCGACCGCGAGATTGATTAGGACGTACAGACCCGAAGTCAGGATGAGCACGCTCTGGATGATGGGATAGTCGCGATTATTAAGCGCATCCACGACCAGACGACCGATACCGGGTATGTTGAACACCGTTTCCGTGAGGACGACTCCCCCGATCAGATAGGCGAAGCTTATGCCGATCACGGTCAGGATCGGAACGCCGGCATTCTTCAACGCATGGTGAAAAAGCATGGCATAGGTTGAGGCGCCTTTGGCGGCGGCCGTTCGCATATAGTCTTCCGACAGAATCTCAAGCATGCTTGCCCGCGTAACCCGGGCAATGAATGCAATGTAGCCAAGACTTAGCGCCACGGTAGGCAGGACCAGGTGCACGAACCATGGCCCCGGGCCACCCTCTATGGGTATATATCCCTGGACGGGCAGCCAGTGTGTCCTGATGGCGAAGAAGTATATCAGCAAATAGCTAATGACAAAGACCGGGACCGAATAACCAAGAGCCGAAAAGGCGGCGAGGAGGCGATCGACGATCCCGCCAGTTCGCCACGCGGCAAGGATGCCGAAGGAGACCCCGACCATCACCGAAAGGATCATTGTCAGGATCGAAAGCGAAAGGGTCGGCTCCAGCCGCTGCGAGATGAGCTCGAGAACCGGTCGTCCGGAAAAGATCGAGATGCCGAAATCGCCGCCGAGAATATCCCTCCCCCAATTTACAAACTGAAGCGGTAGCGGCTCGTTGAGCCCCATGCGTTCGCGAATGCTGGCGACCGTCTGCGGGGTGGCTCTGGGACCGGCGATGATGTCTGCCGGATCACCGGGTGCCATCCTGAGAAGCAGGAAGACGAACATTCCGACCATCGCCATGACGGCGATGGCCGACGCCAATCTACGGAAGATGTAAATACCCATCGTTTAGGCCTTTTGCATGTGCCACATGGGAATGACACCGCTCGGCATACTGATAAGGCCGGTAAGTAACTTGCTGTGCGCGGCTGGCGAAACAAACTGACCCAAATAGACGTCGCCGACGAAATCCCACCAGATCCTTTGCATCTTGCGAGCCAGTGCTTTACGCTCTACTAGCGTTTCGACATCCGGCCATTTGGCGCGAAGAGCCTCGTATTCATCGTTCTTCGGCCAGCCGTACCAGCCCTCCTCGCCATTTGCGGTAAGGAATACTCCGCTGATCGGGTCGCCTAGGGCCTTGGCTGTATCGTCGGTAACGAACATGTTCCAGCCGCCGCTCTCGGCGGGCCCCTTGTTTAGCCGACGCGCGACAAGACCGCCAAGATCGCTCGACGCAAGCTCGGCGTGGACACCGATCTTGCGCAGTTCGGCCGCCAGAAACTGGCACGCATTACTATAAGTCGCTACGTTCGTGGGTTGGAGAATTACGACCTTCTCGCCGGCATATCCGGCCTCCTTGAACAGTTGCTTCGCTTTTTCCGGGTCGCCGCGCGGCTTGAACCATCCCGTATTTTCGTCGTTGGAGTACAACGAATCGTTCCCGAATATCGAAGTAACGACTTTACCATAAGTAGTATCTGGCGACATGATACGCATCGTGGACTCTTGATCGATCAGGTGAAGTATAGCCTGGCGCGCCTTAACGTTGTCGAATGGCTTCTGAAGACAGTTGAGCCGCAAGCAACCCACGAGGCCACCACTGTTGAGAACTTGAAGGACAAGGTTGGGATCGCGCTCTATCACGGGGTAAAGATCTCCAGGGGGACTTTCAAGGAAATCGACTTCACCTGCCTGCAAAGCAGCCAAAGCGGTCTGCTGATCGCCAATTACGTTCCAGATAATACGATCGACGTTGACAACCTTCCCCCCAGCGAACCCGTCAGTAGGCTCCCTGCGGGGAACATATTTCTCGTTCTTATCATAGGCGAAGCTCGCGCCCGGCTTCGCAAGGGCCTCGTTGAACCTAAACGGGCCCGAACCAATATTGGAAGTCACATGCTCGGTTGCGGGACGATTTGCATCCTTCACGCGCATGATAGCCGGGTAGTACCCACTCCACCCTGCAAGTAATTCAACCAAGACCCCTAGCGGTTCATTGAGCACGATCGTAAATGTCTTGTCGTCTTTCTTTGAGATATGTGTCGTCCTAGACATGATCAGTTGTCCGCCGGCATCCACCTGCGCCCAGCGGCGTAAAGAGGCGACACAGTCCGCCGCCGTGACAGGGGTGCTATCGTGCCAGCCTAGGCCATCGCGGAGTTCGAAAGTATATGTCTTCTTGTCGTCGGAGACGTCCCATTTCTCGATCATTTGCGGCTGCGGCATTAACTTGGAATCAAGGGCAAACAACGTGTCGTAGATCGCCAGGGAATGGTTGAAGGTTATGCCAGTCGTCGTTAAGATTGGATCGAAGGTAGTAAGGTCCCCGTTCATCACCATGCGGACGGTCCGCGCACCGACCGACCCCGTTTTAGCACGCAATATCGATGGGATCGACAGTGCGGCTCCGCCTGCCATGCCAATCTTGAAAATGTCGCGTCGAGAGACTATCATATTCCCATATTCCTTTAGTTAGAGATCGCGTCTGACTGCCAAACCCGAACCAAGAGATTGCAAGGGCACTCCGCAATGTGCGTGCGTTCGAAATGATAGATCCGGACTGGAGCTGACTTCACAAACGTCCCTGGGTCGCGCACCACGCATTTGGCGAAAATAGCCATGCTTCTGGGGTGCCACATTAAGCTAATTCTACGAGCCGATCACCATTGTTTGCCGATTGTCGATTGCGAGGCCTTCTGCGTCAATTTCAGTTTGTAGATCATCGCCATCTTGCGTCGATATAGTGCCGGAAAGGTCTGCCTCCCATACAGCATGCGCGCGGAATCCGCCGTTGCATTCAGATCGGAGCTGCAACGGTGTGCCCTGCTCGAACCTTCGGTTGTCGATGGCTCCACGGTCTAGCCTCTTCCAGATCTCGTGAGACACGCACCAGGGTGGCCTCGTCGCCAAACCGTCCGACGATCTGAATCCCGATCGGCAGACCACTGAGGTTTTGTGCCAAAGGCAAGGACACGGAAGGTTGGCCGGTGACATTGAACACGGCAGTGTACTGGTAAATCGCGGCATTCGCTTCGCAGAATTCTTCCGCAGATAGCGCTGGATTGGTCGTACTGTAGATGCTGCCATGCGGTAGCGCCACCGTTGGCATGGTAGGCGTCAGCAGAATGTCAAAAGCATGAATCGCCTCGCCTACGCGAAAACGCATTCTCCGTGAGACCTCTTCTACGCATCTTACACGCCCCTGCGAGTTCCGGCCGTACTCATAAAGCTTGAGGTTGATGGGCTCTAAGGTATCCGAATTTATCGTGCGACCCATGGCCCGCGCCGCTTCTTCAAGTGAACTTGCGCTAGAACTCAACCCGGCGAGCATTATTCTCGTGTACTCGTTGGATTCATATGGGACCTCAATGTCGGTCACCATGTGCCCCATTTCCTTAAGAAGTGTGGCGGTCGACTCGACGGCGTGTTGGACTTCCGGGTCGAGATCGACCGCGCCCCACTTCGTCCTGGCGACGCCCACTCTCAGCGTGCCGGTGGGCCGTGAAAGCTCCTCTACATAAGGATGGTTCGGTTGGACGATGATGAATGGATCGCCGGGATGGGGGCCGGAAAAGACATTTAGTGCGGCAGCCACGTCCCGTACTGTCCGACACAGAACAAATTGTCGGGTACAACCAAAGTAGGCGTCCTGTTGGTTTGGGCCGCCGGAAATGCGCCCGCGGGACGGGTTCAGCCCGACAAGACCGCACCAGGCGGCGGGGACTCGAATTGATCCGCCACCGTCCGAGCCGTGCGCGATCGGGGCGATGCCGGCGGCGACCGCTGCCGCAGAACCTCCGGAGGAGCCCCCCGCCGAGCTTTCCAAGTCCCAAGGATTTCGCGTGATTCCGTTAAGAACGGATTCGGTCATTCCGGACATCCCGAGTTCCGATGTGGTCGTTCTTCCGAGAGTCCGCAGCCCGGCGGCCCGAGCGCGACGAAAAAAAAAGCTGTCGGTGTTGGGACGATAGCCTTTGAACAGACGGCTTCCTTTTTCTTCGAGGCGGCCAGCTTCGGTGGCCCCGACATCCTTCCGAAGGAAAGGCACCCCATGGAAGAGTCCTCCGTCTGTGCTGGCGACTGTCTCAGCATCTTCGTAGATTTCAATTACGGCGTTGATACGAGGATTGGCGTCGCCGTAGGCCTCGCGGGCTAACCGCGTGAGTTCCAAGGGCGTCACTTCGCCTGCCCTGACGAGAGAGGCCAAACCAGTGGCATCATACTCCACGTATTCACTTAGTCTCATCAGCGGTTATTCGTTCTTTGACGGGCATCGGCGACGGGGCATGGCGGCATGCAAAAGCACGATCTTGACAAGCTATCGAAAGAGGACCGGGACAAAGGTCGCTGCCGCAACAGCAGTACCTCACAGAGGCAACGACCTCTCGGACGAGGTATACAATTGATTTCGATTTCCGCAGCAGTCAAACATCGTTTCGAGATTTGGCCAATCTGCCAATTAGATCGCGAAATCGACATATCTAGCCCGATAAATTCATGGTGGGTTGGCGGATGTGGTGCAAGCCGTTGAAATGACGATTTGGTTGGTAAGGCCGATCCAAGTCATTTCCTGGAGACCACACCCGCCATGAACGATCTTACGCTGCCCGCTGGCGGCAAGTCCGTCGTCGCCCGCTTCGACGGCGGCAGGCTGTCGTCCAACAGCGGCGTTCTGCCTCTGGCCGAGGTGGAAAAGCGGCTGCGGGTGGCCGAGCGTCTGGCTCGCTGCCTCGACGATCCGCGCTGTCCGAACCAGATCGCCCACAGCTTGGCCGACATGATCGTCTTTCGCATGAAGATGATCGCCACCGGCTACGAGGACGGCAACGACGCTAACCGGCTGCGCTCCGATCCGGTCTTCAAGATGGCCCAGGATGCGCTGCCGTCAAGTCGGGATCTGGCCTCCCAATCCACGATGTGCCGGCCGGAGAACCTGCCCGAGTGCAGGAGCTGTCGCCATGGGGCGGGCGATGGTCGACCTCTATTGCGCCTCCTTCCGGCAGGTGCCGAAGCGGATCGTGCTCGACATTGACGACACATTTGTGCCGTGCATGGCGGCCGACAATTGCGCTTGTTCAACGCCCATTATGACGAATACGGGGTTCCAGCCGATCGTGGTGTTCGATGGCGACGGCCGGTTCGTCGGTGCGGTTCTTCGGCCGGCCAAGCCACCGAGCGGGCTGAGATCCGCCCGCCACCTGCGCCGCCTGGTGCAGGCGATCCGGAGCAACTGGCCGAACACACGGATCCTGATCAGGCCGACGGACATTTATTGCAGTCCACCGGTCATCAACAGGTGCCGCGCCAACGATGTAGACTTCATCTTCGGGCTGGCGCCCACCACGACGCTGCGCAAGCAGGTCGCGGATCTGGAAGCCAGCACGCTGGCGCGTTTTGAGGCGTCGGCGAAAACGAACAAGGTCCGCTGCTTCAAGGAGTTCTTTGATGGCGCCACCAGTTGGAGTCGCGTGGAGGGCATCATCGCCCGCGTCGAGGTCGGTGCCCAAAATACTGACTCCCGCTTCATCGTCACCAATTTGGCCGGTGGCAAGGCCAAGGCGCTCTACGCGGACTTTAACTGCCGGCGAGGAGCGGCCGAGAACCACATCACATCGTGGAAGACGCATCTCGCCGCCGACCGCACATCCTGCATCAGAGCCACAGCCAACTAGTCTAGCAGTTCGCGCACCTTGTGATGCATGAGCGCAGCCTGGTTCTCGACCGATCGTACCGGTAGAAAATGCATGGAGGGCCGCGTTACCCCTCGCAGATTGCCGCTGCGTCGTCGGCATCATTTTTCTGGCGACGGACATAGGCTTTCACGTAGGCCGGCGGCATCAGACGCACGTCGTGGCCTAACTTCATCAGGTCACGGACCTAGTTGTTTGATCCTGATTTTGATGGGGCATCCTTGTCCTCCGAATCAAGGGATGCGCTATGGGCCAGGTTCTTCATGGGAGCGCCACGACGACAGAGGCGGTCCGTCGAGCGATACAGCATAGTCATGTCTGGACGGCGCCCGCCGATCAAGGGTTTGTTTTCGGCAATGGGACGTTCGCGGGTGCGGTCATGTCTCCGGCCTGTTGTTGCGGTACTGTGACCGCTGGCCCTGACGGTGTCCGCTGATCCTTTGGCCTGATCAAGAGAACGAGCTCGAAGCTCCGACTACGTTGCAGGCTTTCGGGATATGTCCTCGTCTGTTCCCATCACGTCATTGTCACCCTCGATTCTGGACCGCAGCCTCAGCCGTTTTTTCCGTTACGCCGGCGTAGCGGCATAGCGTGCGTCATCACGCATGAGCGCGAAGGCGATGCGGGCGAGCTTGTTGGCGGTCGCCACGGCGACAAGCTTGAACGGCGTGGTCTCCATCAGGCGATCGGCCCAGCTTCTCAACGCATCGCTGCAACGTTTGCGATGGAAGAGGACCGCGTGAGCGCCGACAACGAGCAGCTTGCGCAGATATCGGTTTCCCATCTTGGAAACTCGCCCCAGCCGCTCCTTGCCGCCTGATGAACTTTGCCGGGGCGTTAGCCCAAGGAAGGCCGCGAACTCACGCGGGCCCGAGAAGGCGGAGATATCCTGGATACTTGCGGCAAGCGCAGAGGCGGTGACGGGACCGATGCCGGGAACGCTCATCAGACGGCGCGGTCTCATCGGCTCTGGCGAGAGCCAGAATGGCCTGATCGCTTTGTCCGATCTCATGATCGAGTTCGTTCAGCCGACGCACGACAGGCGACAGCGCCGAGCGTACGATCGCCGGGACCATGTCGTTGCTTTCCATGATGAGAACCGCCAGGCACGAGCATTGTTCGGTCCCTGCGCGGCGATGATCCCGATCTCGGCCAGATGGCTGCGCAGGGCATTGAGCAGTTGCGTACGCTGTGCCACCAAAAGTTCGCGCACCTTATGGTGCATGAGCGCAGCCTGGTTCTCGACCGATCGCACCGGTACAAAGCGCATGGAGGGCCGCGTCACCGCCTCGCAGATGGCCGCTGCATCAGCGGCGTCGTTCTTCTGGCGACGCACATAGGCCTTCACATACGCTGGCGGCATCAGCCGCACGTCATGGCCAAAACTTGCCAGTTCGCGAGCCCAATGATGAGCCGAGCCGCATGCTTCCATGCCGATCAGGCACGACGGTAGACGCTCGAAGAATGCCAGCACATCTTTGCGCCGCAGCGCACGAGACATGACGACACGGCCGGCAGCGTCGACAGCGTGGACCTGGAAGACATGCTTGGCCAGATCGAGGCCGACGGTGGCTACAGCATTGAGTTCGATGACAGTCTTTTCCATGGACGGTGCTCCTTCAGATGAGTGCTCGACAGCAGCCATCTTGGCACGCCTCTCACGAGGATGATGCCGTTGCGGGCGCCGTCCACCCCATCAAGAGAGCCTGAGAGCGCTGGCGAAGCGCTACGGGATCAACCAGAAGACTGTTGCCAAATGGCGGGAACGGACCTCGGTGGCCGATTTGCCGACCGGTCCGAGAGAGCCTAAGATCGACGGTGCTCTTGCCCGAGGAGGAGGCCGTCATCGTGCCTTTCCGCCGCTACACGCTGCTGCCGCTCGACGACTGCCTCTATGCGCTTCAAGCGACCATCCCGCACCTGACGCGGTCTTCCTTGCATCGCTGCCTGCAGCGCCACGGCATCAGCCGCCTGCCGGACGTAGAAGGCGACAGGCCGGCGAAGAAGAAGTTCAAGACCTATCCGATCGGCTACTTCCACATCGACGTCGCCGAGGTGCGCACCGAACAGGGCAAGCTGCACATGTTCGTCGCCATTGATCGCATTTCGAAGTTCGCCTTCGTCGAACTGCATGAGAAGGCCACCACCGCTGTCTCAAGAGCTTCTTGGTTGCTTGCTCGCGGCCTGCCGCGCGACAAACAAGGTAAGATTCAGGGTCAATCAGGATGAGACTCTGCTGCGGGGGGCGTGACGTAGGGAGGGCCTAGCCCGACCGGAGTTACACCCCCGCAGCAGCACAATTTTTCGGCGTCTCATGATCGCGATCGGCCCGGTAGCGTGGGCGATTTTCTGAGAATGGAGACTCACCTTTGTGCCGGGCCGCCATGTAATCGATCATCACACGAGGCTTTTTATGAAGTACCGACAGAACAATTCCATCGAGGCCGCCGCCAAGGCGTCGATCAGCAGGGCGACGGCCTACCGCGTCGAGCACGATCCCGACTTCCCTCGCAAAAGAAGAACCGCCTTGAGCGCCGTCGCCCCGATCCGCTCGAGCATGTCTTCGATGCCGATCGAACAAGAGCGACATCATCGATGCCGAGGCCATTGCTGAAGCCGCCACGCGACCAACAATGCGATTCGCCGCGATCAAGAGCGAGGAGCAAGCCGACCTCCAGGCCTTGCATCGAGTGCGCGACCAGATGATCGGCACCCGAACCCGCCTCATTAATCAGATGCGAGCGTTCTGCCTGGAATACGGCATAGCACTGCGACAGGGAGCAGGCCTGTTCAAGCTCGACCTGCCGATGGTTCTCGACGACCTATCGAACGACCTCTCGCCGGCGATGCGCAAACTGCTCACGGATTTGTTTGCCGACCTGCGCCGGCTGGAGCAGCGAATCAGCGATGTGACGAGGGAGATCGCTGCGATCGCAGATGGAGACGATGTTGCCCGTCGGCTCATGACGATTCCAGGAATTGGCGCATTGGGTGCCACGGCACATCCATCCCGCCGAAGCGGGCCTTCCAGTTGTAGATCGAGGCGTCGCTGACCCCGTGCTTGCGGCACAGATCGGCAACCGATACCCCGGCCTCGTGTTCCCTCAAAATTCCGATGATCTGCTTCTGTATTCGGTGTCCTCCAGTCAAGACGTGACGTTCGATGCAGGTTCTTTGCTTCTGTTCGCGGTCGGCACGCAGCCGCCGGCATGATGGTGTCCGTGGGTCCGATCGGTTCAAAGCTCTTCAGCGTGCTCGGGAACCGGCAACGACAGATCATGCGAACTCGTCCGGACCGCGCCCTGCATCGAGCGCTCGCTATTCCGTGGACAGCTCAGCCTAAGCTGCTGACCAACGGAAATCCTGTTCGTCAACCCACATGCGGTGAAGGATGACTGCCATTCGTCTGGCCAGGGCGACCTTCGCACGTCGGGCACCTTGTCGATTGGCAATCTTCATTGCCCAAGCCTTCATGCTCGACCATCGGGTCGTCGGCCGCAGGATGACGTTGGCCGCCTCGAACAAGGCCGTTCGCGTCTCACTGTCACCCACTTTGGTGATGCGACCGACCCTGTCGACTTCTCCAGACTGGTATCTTCGCGGTGTGAGGCCGAGATACGCACCGACCGACCTGGATCGGCGGAAGCGCTTGGGATCATCGATCGTTGCCCTGTAGGTAAGCGCGGTGACGGGTCCTATGCCAGGCATGGTCATGAGGCGACGGCAGATGGGATCCACTCGAACCGCTCTCAGGACGAGCCGGTGCAGATCCGCCAGGTTCTCGCGCAGACACCTGTGCATCTGCAAGAGCGGTTCAAAGATACCCAGCAACAGCCGATCCGCTCCGACCAGCTGTCGAACCCTTGGCTCGAAACGAACGCGCGTGACGGCGCCAATCTTTAGCCCCAGGGGACGCAACAAGCCTCGGATGACCTGCTCGTTGGCAGTGACCGCCCTGACGGCACCTTGCGCGCGGCGATGAGCGTGCGCAGCCTCTGGCCGGCAGCGGACTTCAGATGAACTGCCTTGAACCAACCTGTGCGCACAATCTGTGCAATTCCCTGCGCGTCATTCCGGTCCGTCTTCACCGTCATCGCGCCCAGAGC
>NZ_RZTI01000094.1:0-23142 GCF_003997275.1 Mesorhizobium sp. M6A.T.Ce.TU.002.03.1.1 | reverse complement strand
CCGGAACGGTGACGGTCAGGGAAAAAAAGCACAAAAAGGCCGCGAGAGTGCCCGGCACCGCGCTCGTCATCGATAAAATTACCCGTTCTTGCGCTAAAGTCCGATTGTTGTCGGACCGGCGCGAAGTCAAGGTGCCCATGATGAGCTTAGCTGACCGGCAAAATTTATCAAACCCCGAAAGTGGACTTATCGCGTCTGCTTTAGTGTCATGCCTTGTCGCCGGAACGGCAACTGGGCGGATTTCGGTATTCGGGCCCGAAAGCGTCCTGTCCCTCCTGCCGGAGAAAATCCAATGACCAGAATGCTGGGCAGCGTCACTGGCGTCGACGAGGCGGAGATCGCGCTTTCAGGCGGCGTCGACATCGTCGACCTGAAGAATCCGAAGGCGGGAGCGCTGGGTGCGGTATCCACCCAAACCATCAGCCGGGCGATTTCGCTGATTGCCGGCCGGGCGCCGGTCAGCGCGGTCTGCGGCGATCTGCCGATGGAACCCGAGACGATCCGCGTCAAGGCAGAAGAGATCGCTGCCACCGGCGTCGATTACGTCAAGATAGGCTTCTTTCCGTCGGCAAACGCTGTCGCTTGTGCGAAGGCGCTCGCGCCGCTCGCCGCGCGAACGAAGCTGATCGCCGTGCTTTTCGCCGACCTAGTGCCGGATTTCGAGCTTTTGCCGATGCTTGCCAAACATCGCTTCCATGGCGCCATGGTCGACACTGCGAACAAGGCAAACGGCCGGCTGCTCGATCATCTGCCGCCCGAGCGTATCCCGGGGTTCGTCGATCGAGCGAAATCGCTTGGTCTGATGGTTGGACTGAGCGGATCGCTGGAAGCCCCCGACATTCCGCGCCTGTTGCCCTTCGCGCCCGATTTTCTCGGTTTTCGCGGGGCGCTGTGCGGCGACGCCGGCCGCGCGGGTTCGATCAGCGCCGAGGCGGTTTCGCAGATTCGCGAATTGGTCCCGCAAGAATCCCGGGCCGGCGGCCCGTCGAGCGTCGACTACCGCCTGCTGGCGGCGAGGGGCTATTCGCCCGGCACCGACCCGACACTGGGCACGGACAAGATCTTCGTGCGGGACTTTGTCCTGCCGGTCCAGATCGGCGCCTACAGCTTCGAGCACGGCCATACACAAAAGGTGCGTTTCGACGTGACCGCCGACGTGCTGCAGGTCACCGATCATCCCGAAGACATGCGCCATGTATTCTCCTACGACATCATCATGGACGGCATTCGCACCATCGTCGCGCGAGGCCATATCCAGCTTAGCGAGGCGCTGGCCGAGCAGGTGGCGACGTATATTCTGGAGAACCCGCGTGTCGTGCGCGTCACGGTAAGGGTGGAAAAACTCGAACTCGGCCCAGGCGGCGTCGGCGTCGAGATCGAGCGCAAGCGCCAAGCGGCAGGCCGCGCCGTTGCCTCCGGCCCTACCGGCCGAAAAGACCAAAGCGCTGTTTCCCAGCCGCGACAGCAAAGGCCTGAGGTCATCAGGCCAACCATTGTCAAGCTCGGCGGCAGCACGGCCCGTGCGGCGGAAATGGAGAACTGGATCGCGGCGCTGGCAGGCTCCAGGCTGCCGATCGTGATCGTGCCTGGCGGCGGGCAGTTTGCCGACCAGGTGCGAGAGAGCCAGATTTACATGGATTTTTCCGACACCGCTGCCCACGCCATGGCGATCCTCGCCATGGAGCAGTTCGGCCAGGTCATCCTCGACCGGCATGAAAGGCTGGTGCCGGCACGGTCGCTGGACGAAATGGTGCGAGCGTTGGATGAAGGGAAGGTCCCGGTGTGGCTACCGTCGTCCTTGGCTCTGCCGGCGCCGGACATTCCGGCTTCTTGGGACATGACTTCCGATTCCCTTGCCGCCTGGCTTGCCGGCAAGCTCGGCGCGAAGGCGCTGCTCCTGATCAAGCAAACCGGCGCTTTCTTCGGCAGCGACACTATCGACGGCCTGACGGCCAGAGGCATCGTCGATGCCGGCTTCGCCGCCATGCTGCCCGACGGTGTCGATTTCCATCTCGCCGCTCCGAAAGATGCCGCCGAGGCCGGGGCGCTGCTCGCGTCGGGCAATCTGCCCGGCATCGCGATCGCGGCTCCGATCCGGCCGGCAAGAAAAGCAGGGTAGGCGATGGCGAAGCTGCATACGCCGCGCTGGGCATGGGTTCTGACCGGTTCCGGTCATTTTTTTACGGAGAGCTTCGCACTTATTCACCAACTCGAGCATTGTGATGTCTTCGTGTCGAAAGCCGCCAACGAAGTGCTGCGCATGTACAAGCTCAAGCTCGATTTCCCGGAGACGACGCGCGTCCTGCACGACAAGACGGCGAGCGCGATCCCGGTCGGCGAATTCTATCACGGTGTCTATCACACCGTCGTGGTGGCGCCGGCTAGTTCCAACACGGTCGCCAAATGCGTGCACGGCATTTCCGACACGCTCGCCACCAACGTCTTTGCCCAAGCGGGAAAATGCCGGGTGCCAGCCATCGTCTTTGCTTGCGATACCGCGCCGGAACTCGAAACCATGGCGCCGCATGGTCTGGTCAAGGTCTATCCGCGCAGCATCGACCTGGAGAATACCAGACAATTGAAGAGCTTCGAGCGGACCCAGGTGGTCGAGTCGCTGGCCGAACTCGAAGCCTCGGTCAGACGGCGCCACGCCGAACTCGCAAGCCATGGCTGAGCGGCTGGCCTTTCTTACCGGCCATTTGGCCAAGGTCCGGCTGGAAAGGCTGCTGGCCGGACTGGGCGAAACCGAATTTGCGTGGGAGATCATCGACATCGGCGTCAAGGTCGCGGCGCTGATGAGCGAAGACATCATCAAGCGGCGGCTCACCCTGACCGGCGGCACCGACCGCGTCATCCTGCCCGGCCGCTATCGCGGGGACATCGAGCATCTGTCGAGCCATTTCGGCGTTCCCTTTGTACGCGGCCCCGACGAGATCGCCGATCTGCCGGCCTTTCTCGGCCGGGCGGGCGTCCCGCCCGACCTTTCGCGTCACGACATGCGCATCTTCGCCGAAATCGTCGATGCGCCGATGCTGTCGGTCGAGGCGCTGGTGGCGAGGGCACGGATGCTGGCTGCGGCCGGTGCCGATGTCATCGATCTCGGCTGCCTGCCGGAAACGCCGTTTCCATCGCTGGAAAAGGCCGTGATCGAGCTGAAGGCACAGGGATTTCTGGTCAGTGTCGATTCCGCCAGCACGGACGAGCTGTCGATTGGCGCACGCGCCGGTGCCGACTACCTTCTCAGCCTAGATGAGAACACGCTGCCGCTGGCCTTCGACCACAAGGCCGTGCCGGTGTTGATCCCGTCCACGCCCGGCGACCTGGATTCGCTTGGGCGGGCCATCGAAGCCGCGCAAAAGGCCGGCGTCGCCTTCATCGCCGATCCCGTGCTCGACCCGATCCATTTCGGTTTCGCCGCCTCGCTCGGGCGCTTCATCGAGGCGCGCCGCCGCTGGCCCGAGGTCGAATTGCTGATGGGCACCGGCAATCTCACCGAATTGACCGACGCCGACAGTTCCGGCGTTACCGCCGTTCTGGCCGGGCTCTGCTCGGAACTTCAGATCCGGAACGTGCTTGCCGTGCATGTCAGTCCGCACACGCTGCGAACGATCGAGGAGCACGATATTGCCCGCCGTATCCTGTTTGCCGCGAGGAACGACGGAGCGCTGCCGCGGAGTTACCATCCAGGGCTCCTGCAGGTTCACGACCGCAAGCCGTTCACGGCCTCGACCGGGGATATCGATGCATTGGCAGCCGAGGTGCGCGACACCAACTTCCGTATCATGACCGCCGAGGACGGCATCCATGTCTTCAACGGCAAAGGGCATGCGGTTGCCACGGATGCGTTCGAACTCTTTGCCGGGCTTGGCGTTGAGGCGGATGGCGCGCACGCGTTCTATCTCGGCGCGGAACTGATGAAGGCCGAGATCGCGTGGCGCCTCGGCAAGCGCTATGTGCAGGACGAGCCGCTCGCATGGGGCGTTGCCGCGCCGGCTCCCGAAACAGACCGCACCCGCCTCGCCGAAGCGGGCCACACGCTTCGCGCGAAGAAAGAGCGCTAAACCATGCCCTTCATTCGCGAATCGATCATCACCACCGTCAACAAGGTAGGCGACGTCCACATCGCACCGATCGGCATCATCTCCGAGAAGGACGGCTGGGTCATCGCGCCGTTCCGGCCGTCGGTGACGCTCGACAATCTCGCCGAAGTGCCGTTCGCTATCGCCAATTACACCGACGACGTGCGCATCTTTGCCGGCTGCCTGACCGGCCGCAAACATTGGCCAACGGTTGCGGTTGACGGGTTTGCGGTGCCGCGGCTCGAGGCGGCGCTCGCGCATTCAGTCCTCCAAGTCGAAAGTGTCGATGACGACGCTATGCGGCCTCGCCATTTCTGCCGCGTGGTGCAGGAGGAAACGCATGCGCCGTTCACCGGCTTCAACCGCGCCAAGGCGGCGGTGCTGGAACTGGCCATCCTGGTCAGCCGGCTCGGCATGCTGCCGCGCGACAAGGTCGAGGCGGAAATCGCCTACCTTTCGATCGCCATCGAAAAAACCGCGGGCGAGGGAGAAAAGGAAGCCTGGGGCTGGCTGCTGCAGCGCGTCGGCGATCACCTCGCGGCCGAGGACGCCAGCGGCGAGGATGCGCGAGGCTGAGCGAGATATGCTGAACCGGAGTAAGCGTCCAGGCTGACGCGTTTTTAGCATGGTACGCGGTGGCGCTGATCTCAAACGGCGGTGTTCGACCCTTTGCGGTCATTGAGCCCGGTATGCACGATGACCGGAGTGGGGCCGATAGCGGACTGGCAGCTTTTCGGACAGTGATGGCGTAAAGTTGCCGTTCGATCTGTCGACTGCTGCTAAGCCTGTCACTCACACGTCGAATGGCAGCTTCTGCTACGGCGGATCGTTGCGGAGGTCCTTGATTGCCTTCTTCACCTGATGCTTCCAGGGATCCGGAAGCGAGTCCGCTTCGCGCTCGATCGAGTTGATGGCCCGAGATCCGTTGTCTCGCTTCGCAATGCTCCTGATGATCCGCCCAGCATCGCCGGCACGCGCCGCTGCCAGCGCGATGTCCCTTGGCCGCCAGTTCGAGTTCAGGAACGACCGCGCGAGCTCGCGCCGCGCGACCTTGCAGCGGTCCCAATCCACAAACGGGAACACGTAGGAGAGGAAATCTGGAAGACTTTCCCTCTGGAGTTCGCGATACACGGAGGGGAATGCGGCGGCGATGATGGGAGACGCAGCCTCCGCCGTCACGTTGGTCGCGAAAGACAGCAGTTTCGACGACGCCAGGAGGAAAGCGCGGTGATTGACTGGATCGGAATCCCATAGCAGGCGGCCAACAGCCTCTCCCCCCTGATAGGACAGGTCGAGCGTCTTCCTACTGACCACCGTGTCGGCCAGCGCGATCGGGTTCTCGAGTAACTTGGCACGCACCGATGGAGGTGACCTGTCGAACAGCGTGAGGTTGCTGCTCGCCAAGCCCGCCGGCACGCCTTGGCCCGCGCCAACCTTCAGAACGCGCACGCCGTCAAGCTGCGCTCCGGCGCGGTCGAGCAGGGTCGAGACTATACTTTCTCGCTCGGCCCCGAGGTCCTTGGGAAGCGCCGCCTCCAGTCCGGAAACGGCGATCGACCCCGCTCTCGGGCCATCGATGCGAGGTAGGATCCGCATAACGAGCCCAATGTGATCCGCAGGCTGCAGCCGGACATTCTCGACGATGCGGGCCAATACTTCGGTCGCAGAGGGCAAATCCCCGGCCAGCACAAGCACGTCCGAAAGCATGCCCGGTTGTCCGAAGATGGACCGCAGTTGCTCGTTCGATGCGCTTGTGAGCACGTCCGCGAGCAGCATTGGGCGACGTGCATCTGCCTTCTCCATCGTGTCGAGTATCCAGCGAACGTCCGCGACGCTCGACCCCAGGAGCTGGCGCAGCATCGCGTTTGAGGCCTGCGACTGGCGTGCCTTTGCGGCCACGTCCCGCAAAGCGGTCGCTCCGCCTTCTCGCTGCGCAGCATCCACGAGCACGCTGTTCAAAGCGACGGCCGTGAGGTCGTTAGCGTTTCTCAGCCGTTCCGCCTCGATCACGATCGTGGATGCGCCGGCGTTCGCCAGCAGTGCGCCGAGCACCCCTGCGTGTCGGTCGTCGACGAGCTGCGGCAAGATGCGTTTACGTGCCTCCGCAATTTCGTCCCCATTGGCGCCGCCGATACTCGCTACCAGTGACGGCTCGACACCGTAGTCATCTTCCAATAGCCGGACGGTCAGTTCCGGCGCCGCCAGCACCGTCCGTAGCAGGGCATCTCCCGAGAGACCAGTCAGGCTACTCGCTACGCGCTCGAATGCGTCTGCCTTCGCAATGCCCGCGGCGATTCCGCTGAGGAGGAATTCGCCGCCGTCCTTTAGCAAATGAGGAATGGCCTCTACCGCCTCGATCGGATGCCGCTGCGCGAGCGCCACCGTCGAGGATCTCACCGATCGAATCAGGGATAGGCGCCAGCGTGTCTCGCCGAGTTTCCCGATCAGTACTTGGAGAAACCGCCAGGCCTCGGATGGTGCCATAGCGGACACCGCCGTCGTCGCAGCCCTTGCGAGGACTGGCGCGAGCTCGGTAATGAGCTCAGACCGACGCGACATCCTGGTATTCGCGATATCGAGCAGGCCGAGCGCCGCGTGCGGCTCCGATCCCACCTTGTCGGCAAGCTCACCCCATAATAGCGACAGACGAAGCGCCTCCTCGCTTCCCTTCTCGTCTTCCGCCATCTCGCCGAACGTATCAAGCGCCGAAAGTGAGGGGTATGGTGCGCGGAAGACCTCATCCGCGATCCTCGAGGACCACCGATGCCGCAACGGGCCTGCCCGAATACCATCGACGCGTCGTCCCTTCCAGTCTGAGAAGCGCGACCGCGCTTCGACGGGGGCGAACACTAGGTCGAAGCTTTTCTTGGAGATCGTCCGGGGGGAATTGCAGAAGGTCGACACGGTGAAGCGGCGGCGCATCGAGGGCCAGATCGCGGTCAGGATCCGCAGCGCGATGAGCTCGGCCGATTTGGAGCCGAACACGGCAACCGACACTGAGTGCTCAAGAAAAAGGGCTTCCAAGAGCTCGGCTCCGGCTGTTTCCACGGGCGGCGACGGCTTTGCGGGACCCGGTTCGACCGAGAGCCTCTTCATTTTTTGGGTCGGCCCGGCGTCGGTGGCCAGCGCTACCAATGTCGACGGATCCGCAACAGAGGTCCATTCTGCCATCGGGATCAAAAGCGACCGGGTGCGGACGCACCCGGCCCGTGGCGCCTCCCGATCGTGCCAGGTCCTGGCGACCACATAATGCGATCCACTCGGCAGTGGATAACACGTGATATACGGGGGTATCTTCTCGCCGGGCGCGATTGGGCCGGCGATGTCTGACAGACGATCGACGAGATCCTGATCTCGGGGAGGCAGCGTGATGGATCCGGACAGCAGCTCGTGCCCGTGATTGTATCCATGCAGCTGCTGATCGACAATCATCCGCCTACCCTCGGTCTCCGAGTGCCCACGCGAGCGGCAGCGTTACGTCAGGGTCCTCCACCACGACACCTTCACGCATGACCGCCGTGTAGCCGACCTCCGAAAGGTCACGCTTCTTCAGCGAATCGCGGAAGTGCTTGTTGGCAGTGCCTCGCAGGTTGCCGCCCACGATGGACATTCCGAAAATCTCGACGTCGAGACGACTTGGAGTCTTCAGCCTACCAGCGAACATCGGGAATTGGTCCTCGAGATAGCTCCTAGGACCGGCCGCTTTAGCCTCGGCGTCGAGCATGTCCCACGCCGTCACCACGATTGCCAAGCGCGGCTTCGCGCCGTCCGGCCAGTCTGCCAGCGTGAGCGTGAGATAGCGGACAAGTTCGCAGAATCCTACCTGGGCGGGAAGGCCGTCCTTCTTGATGATCACCTCCTCGGATTCCTGCTCTCCCGCATCAGTCCCAACATTGTCGGCGTCGCCCCCGCCGCCATGCAGATGCTCGACCTGGACCTCGGCATGCTGCGCTTCAATTGGCTCGACGGCAACATCCGCGTCGGCCGCCGCCGCGGCGGGAGCCGGAATCGGATTCCCGTGCTCGTCCTCGTCGTCTCCGTAGCCGTCATCTTCCTCGTCGTCGTCGTCCTCGTCGCTGTGCCCCATGAGCAGGTCACGCGCGGTCACCCAATCCATCGGCTGGAGGTTCAGCTTCGAGTGCGCGCGCACGAAGAGGATCGCGGACGACGAGGCCGCGAGCGCATCCAGCCATTCCTGCGGTAGCTCGTAGGAATTGATCGCGCGCCTCCAGAGCTCGCCGGTGATGTCCGGGACGGTGATGTCCCGCTCCGGACCCGCGCCGTCATTCCCACGCACCTTCACGACGAAGTCGCGGCGCCCACTTTCCTCCATATTGCGCTCGGACCTCGGCGCGAACTTGCGCGCGAGCAGGTGCTGGACCGCCTCGTTCACGTATTCGATGTTCTTGGGGAGCTTCTGCGCACGCAGCCGGCCTTTCCTTGCCATGAAGGCGAGCCAAAGCCGGGCGATATAGTTCGTCTTGCCGGACGCTGGACCACCGACGAGCATGATCGAGCCCTTGTTCATGGTTGCCTCCGAAACGCCGCCAACTGCCTACCACCGTCATTGCGATCGGTCTCCGGCCAGAACTCTGGCGGGCTAGGCCGCGCCGCCAGGGAATGGGCAAATAGCTTCGGAATACCGTGGCCAGGGTCCATCTCCTCGTTCCAGGAGAAGGACGCGATGGGTACTGTTTCCAAATCGAAGCCGAAGCCAGCCCCGCAAGCGGCCAGACGATCGGCCTCGTCCTGTGGAAACGGCTGCTTGTCCTGCCAGGTCGGGACGACGATGATCCGAGGACGACGGTTTCCAAGCAGATTCGCCAGACGCTCGATCAAGAGGGTCGCGCGGTAGCGTGCGTTGGCGACCCGCCCATCATCCGCGAACTGCCGGCCATCGACCATCAGCCAGATCACGCTGGCCGCGCCGAGAAAGTTCAGGCGGTCCTCGTCCGTGCGGTCGATCAACGCACGGGACCACTCGCCCGGAAGATCAGGGAGCAGGATGTCGAAGAGGCGATCGTCAGAGTTCCGACGTAGCCGGAGATGGAGGAAGCCGGCCTCACGGTCATTCGATAGGGTCGTGTGGCTTGTGATCTGCTCAGGAGGATTGCCCCTGTCCCACGTCCTGCTCGCCCTCGCTATCTCCTCGAACGCGCGAAGCGTATCGCTGTCCGCATAGGAGAATCCTTCGAACTGCCCTTGGGCGAGCATCAGGTAGGCACTGACAAGCGCCGCCGTCTTGCCCGCAGCCGCAAGGCCGACAATGCCGACGAGGCAGGTTGGCCGATCCTCCATCATCGCATTTGCCTGCTGAATCCCGAGCGTGCGGCTTGCCGGAAAAGTGGGCAGGTCATCATCGGGCGCTGACAGGACGGCACCGCCCAGGCCGGTCGCGATGCTACCGTCCGCCCCGTCATTGGCCTCTTCAACCTCGGCCTCGTCTAACGCCTCGTCCTCATGATCATCGTCCTCGCCGTTCTCGATGACAGGACGATGAGAGCAATCCTCCGGCGAGTTGCCAACGACGCACGATCCGGTCGCGTTAAACGTGCAGTTCGAGTTCTCACAAGGCCCGCGCATCAAGCGGCTCCAGCAAATCGATCTTCCATCGCCACGATTGAAGCCTCGAGCAGTGCACGCGCACCCCAGCCGCGAGCGTCGAGCTCGACGGCTATGGCAGGCTGGTGCTCGTCAGCGATGAGCGAGGAGATAAGGGGAAACACCAGCGGGAAATCGGTTGCCCAGCCATTGACATGCGGTTCGCGCAGCTTGGTCCGCCATTCGGCCAGTGATACGATCAGGTCGGAGAGAGACATACTCTCGGAGGTGCCCACCTGACGGAGGACGGCGTGACGGAGGCCATCGCTAGGCAGGCGGCACAACATGGTCGCGCCTTCGAGGCCGCTCGCGATGGCCCGTGTGAAGGGCTCCCGATCGCCAAGCGCGCAATCGAGAATCTCGCTGTAGTCCGCGGTGGCCCACCATAGGAAGTCGATCTCCTCGTGATCAAGCTCCTGGTTGGTCTTCAACGCTGCGATCACGGGCGCGGTCGCCTTCCTGTAGGCAACGTTAGCGCGGCTACCCGCCGGATCGCTGTCGGGAATCGTGAGCGTGCCGACATCGGGCACATCTACGCGCTTACGAGCGGTCTTCGCGACCCGCCCGACCCTTGTGCGACACGCTTCGATCAGGTCCTTCCTCAGTTCCTCGAGCTTCGCGTGCTCGGACTGGTCCTGCAGACTCAGAGCCGACCAGAGCGATGCTGCCAGGGCATCCGCTGTACTCCATCCAAAGCTTTCGTCGACCGGACCCTGCACGGTAGAGAGCGCGGCGACCGCTAGACAAACGTGCGCCTGCAGTTCCTTACTCTTCAGAACAAAGGCCGCGCTTTCGTCGCTGATGGCGGTCTCGACCTGCCGGGCAAGGCCCTCGGGAAGTTCTGTGCCACCAAATCCGCCGGCAATCACCGCAGCGAGCTCGATCGCCTTGTGGGTCGCCTTTCCCAAAATCTGCGCGCGGAGCGTCTCCACCGCCTTGTTTCGGTCTTGGACATCTTGGTTGGTCGGTTCCGCCCAAATTATCTGGGCATACTTGGCCATAATGCTCATTCTTCAGAGCCCCCCTTTCCTGACTTGGCCTCGTCGAGCAGCTGCTCGATCTCCTTGGCCATTCCCTGACGGACAGCGCGCCGGAACAAGCGCCTCTCCATCGCATGATCGATCCTGCCCTTGATCTGTGCGACGACGCCGAAGTCGACGAACGCTGTCAGCCGGGCGCCTTGCGAAAGCTCCTGGAAGAATCGGAGTTGCAGATCTCGGACGTCCTGCGAGGGCTCAGCCTCAACCAGCTCGATGCCAGCCTCGCCTGCTTCTCCAGTCTGAGCCGGTGCGGCTGCAGGATGCTCGTCGTCCGGCGCCTCGCTCCCGGCTGCAGCCAACGGCTCCTCGACGAGGTCCCCAACAGCTGCGGCCAGCTCTTCGTGGACTGATGGCTTCGGCGCCCTTCGGAAGTTGGGCGATCCAAGGACCTGGCGTTCGTCCTTGCCATCCATGAACTCGTCGTCTCGCCGGAACCGAGCGACGCTTCCATCCCAGGTCCGAGGGTTAAGGGAGACAGCAAGGGCGTCGTTCTCTCCGTCCCACTCGAATGCAAGAATGTTGTATTTGTACGTGTACCGGTCGTCGATCTGGTCGGGTGCGGTGGCGCCGGCAGCGAGCATCATCAGCTGACAGCCGTTCTCTACATCGACGATCTCGAGCTTTGGGAAGTGCTCGTGTCCAGAGATGAAAACGCGGGCGCGTCCCCGCAGGAATCCACGCGCTTTTTCAGAATCTTGGAACCAATGGAGCGGATGGTGGGATAGCACAACGAACTCCTCTCCTTCTTCCATGGGTAGTGTGCGTTGCCGCGCGCCAAGGATCAGCTTGCCCTCCTCCTTCTTGTTGGAACAGATCAGGGCAGAGTTCAGCCGTACGAACCGGACGGCGCGTCCCGGGGCTAACTCGAGCCTTGCGCTGGTGGAGATTCCGCCATTGAGATCAAGCTCGCAGCGATAATCAAGGGCAAAGCCCTTGTACGCGTCGAACCGCTCATAAAGGACCTTGCAGCTGTCCTGGTTGTCGAGGTTCCGGTCGAGCCATTCGTCTCCACCTTCGCGGATCGCGAAGAGGATTGTCTCGATCATGTCCGTGATTTTGCCCCGATCAATGTCGTGGTTTCCCGGGATCATCTGAACGTCGGACCGCTCGCAACCGATTGCATCGGTGAGGTCGGCGAGCCACTGCCCCGCAAGAGTGTATTCGTCATCATTACCGGAGTAGGCGATGTCGCCGGTCACGATCACGCCATGAACCTTGCCGCCGAGTTTGCCGACCTCAGCACGCGCGTCCTCAATTAGCCGTTTCTTCGCGTCCGCGTTCTCAGCGTTGGTGCCGCCGTCCCTTTCCTGGCCGAAATGGATATCGGACAGGTGAACGAATGCTGCCTTCAAGTTGTCTTTCCCCCCCGGCAGAGCCAATCTAGCTCTAGTTTCCCCTACAAGCCGGAACATAGTGGGTCCAAGCGGCCGATGCCAGCGGGTATGACTAAATGAATGCCTCCTCTTTCGACGATCTCGTCCGGGAAAGTCTGTCGACCTTGCTTGAGGGTCGGTGCGCTTCAGGCGATTGCTCAACAGATGGTGGCATTTTCGTTTCTTCTAGGGGTCGACGCCCCTATCTGCAGAATTGCTAGCCTGAATCTACGGCAGCTTATGGGAAGCTATAGAGGCGCCTAGGAAGGCGACAAAGGGCGCGAACCGGACATGCGCCGAGCGGGTGCCGAACGTCGGGTTTCCGCCTTGTTGCGAGCTTGCGCGCGCTCCGATTTTGGATGCGGGTTGAGATCTTTCAAGCCGGGCCAATTCCAGGGCAGTATCTCATCTCCCCGGTTGATCGGATGGCCATGATATAGCGCCTAAAATTGAGATCCGGCCAACAGCGCCACCGCTGACGCGGGTGCCACGCTGCTCGCTTCGCCGCGAACGGTGTCATCTGCGGGAATGATCTCGGCGAAATCGACGAAGCGGCGTTCCATGCGGTCGGCCAGCCGCCTGATCTGCCAGCGGCCGGTTCCGGCGCCGACGATCGGCGCATCCCGAGCCATGGGCCCGGCAACCAGGGACGCTGCGTCGTGGATCTTGCGCAACTGCTGCTCGCTGAACCAGCGCGCGACTTCGCGCCATTCCGGCGGTGTCAGGTCGGCGGCGTCGCGCCCGATCATGCGCGCCAGCCGCGCTATCGAACCGTCGATCGTCTTTTCCTTGCCGTCGGCGGTAGAGTGCCTGTCGTCCTTCTCGTCGAGCACTTCCAGGATCCGGTGCGCGTCGGCCATCGAGGCGAAATACTCGTTCATCAGCGGTGTCAGCTTGCCGCGGACGGGGGCAGACGAGGCCACACCGAACAGGAACGTCCTGGTGAAGCCGGTATAAACCAGTTCGCCGCTCAGCAGCCGTCCGGCATCGGTGTAGCCGTTATTGGCGACGGCGCCATTTTTGATGGCGATAATGTCGGTGGTGGTGGAGCCCATATCGACGAACAGGGCATCGCCGGCGAGTTTCGCCACCAACGACGCTGTCGCGTGCCAGTTGGCGGAGGCGACATCGGTGCTCAGCCGCGCTGCCTGCTCGACCCCGACAAAGCCGGACGGCCCGGCATAGATCAGTTTTTCGCCTGGGAAACGGGTTGAAATCTCATCCAGCAGAGCCGCGACGCCGGCACCGCGGGACGGAAAGATGTCCGCCAGTTCGCCGGTCATGGTGAATGCGTTGAGATCGGCGCCCGCATAGATCGGAGCCGTTTCCTCGAATGCCAAGGTCAGCTTGTCGAGCCCTAGCCAAAGCGGCGTGGCGATCGTTACTGCCTCGACGATGCGGCCGTCTTCCGCGCGCGTCACCTTCAGATGTGCGCCGCCAATATCGAAGCCGGCGATGATGCTCTTTCTTTTTTCCACACTTCAAGCTTTCATCACAAGGGACAGTTGGGACAGTTGGTCAGCGAGAAAAGCGTTGCGTATCATTCCGGTTCTCGACCTGAAAGGCGGCGAAGTGGTGCGCGCCCAGCAAGGAAAACGCGATCGCTACAGGCCGATCGTCACGCCTCTCAGCCAAAGCTCCGATGTCGTCGCGGTCACTGAGGGCCTGCGCGGGCTTTACCCTTTTCCGACCTTCTATATCGCCGATCTGGATGCCATCGAAGGCGGAACGCCAAACAGTGGCGCGCTTGCCCGGCTGAAGGGAATGGCGGAGCCGCCGGAGCTTTGGGTCGATGCCGGCATCGCCGACGAGAAAACCCTTTCGGCAGCACTTGCCGAACCCTGTCTTTACCCGGTCCTGGGTTCCGAATCGCAGCAAGACGACGCGCTGTTCCGGCGTTTTTGCGATCATCCAGACCTTATCCTGTCGCTGGATTTCTTCGACGACGGGTTTCGCGGTCCGGCATCATTTCTCGACGAGCCGGAGCTTTGGCCGCAAAAGGTGATCGTCATGACACTGGCCAAGGTCGGCTCCGCCTCCGGTCCCGATTTCACGCGGCTCGAGGCGATCAAGGCAAAGGCTGGAAGCCGCTCCGTGATCGCGGCCGGCGGGGTGCGCAACGAGGCTGACATTCGCGCCCTTTCGTCACTCGGTATCACTGCTGCGCTGGTCGCGACCTCGCTGCACGACGGCACGCTCACGCCCGAACACCTCGCGACGCTTGGCGCCTGACATTCGCGTAACCTCGAACTCTGCCTCGGAAACTGTGCCTCAGATTAAGAGCGGCGAACTCTCAAGTCGATCGTGTCGCCGCTCTATCTCTTTGCTGGAGCATCGGATTTCCCAAAAACGATTCCCGACCCTCGGGTCAATTCCGAGGGCAGGCTTTGGGTCCGATGCTCTACGAGACCGTTTGGAAACTCTGCTCCGGCGGCCATCTGATGGCGTTTTCTGCGCTTCCGGTGCTCACGGACCCAAATGTCCGCTGCGCTCCGGTTCTCGAAACCACCACCATATGACTCGCCAGAGCGAATTTCGAAAACAGTCTCTAAAGGCCCAGTAGCTTTTTCAGGCGGCGCAACAGACCATCCGGCTCAGCGGAGGGTTTTGCCTGTGCGGGGCTGTCTCTTGTCTAAGCCGCGAACGGGTGCTTCACCTGGTCCCGCTTATCCGTGGCTTCGGCGGCCGTCGGCGTTCCCGAGACGGCGCGTTGGATGGCTTCCTTTGTCGCTTCGTAATTGTACTTCTGGATCTTGGCGTCGTCCGCCGCGTCCCAATGAATGAAAACGCCGACGCAGATGAACAGATCGTCCGCCTCACTGGCAGGAATGATCCCCTCGGCGACGCTATCCTGCACTGCCTTTGCGACCGCATGCTGGGCCGGGCCGAACATCTGCACGGCCTGCTTGGCGCCCTTGATCGTGACCTTATTGAACATCACGGTGTTGGGCTTGCACTGAAGATTGGGCGCGATCACCGCCAAAAGGGAGGTAAAGCCGTCCTTGTTGTTGGTAAGCGCGTTGCAAAATGCCGTTTCGACCGCGCTCCCCCGCGGGCCGATGAGCAGGTCGACATGCGCCACTTCGTTGCCGTCTCCTACCAGCGATTCACCGACCATTACTTTCGAGATCTTTGCCATGCCAATTTTCCTCCAAGACACAGTTATGGTGTCCAAAGACGCCGCAAACCGAGCGAGCGCTCGATGGACAGCTATCCTTGTTGGCAGCGCCCGGACATCCGGACCGGTTGGCTGGATAGCCGCGGAAGCCCAGCTTCCGCTCCTGAAAGTCAACCACCAACGTTGCGATTATGCAAGCTGAACGCCGAGGAGGTGGACTAAAAGAGTAGCCACGGTCAGGTCGGCCGAGGTGCCGGGGTTGACCTTGTCCGCCTTCAGCCGGCGGTCGAGTTCCATGAGCAGGCGAATGCGTGACGCTTCGTCGTCGTTGGCATGGAGCGCCGCCTGAACGGCAAGGGCTTCTTGCCGCGCCTGATTTGCGGCTTCAGCGCCATGGTTGCGCATCACATGACTGTCGGGGAAGCCGGCGAGAAACGCCATATAGGCGAACACCGTCGGCCACATGCCGCCTTCCCCGCGTGCCAACGCCGCTTCCAGAGCCGCAAGCCCGACGCCGAACACGTCGCCGAAACAGGTAACATACTGGCGGGCGATCATGTCGCGGTCGGCCGCCTCCCGCATGGCTTCGAGCAGATGAACCTTAGGCGCTTGCCGCACATCGTTCGCGGCCTCTCCTAGGCCGCCTGGCGCGGCCGTGACGATCGCCTCGAACACCGCCCTGGTATCGTCCATGCTCATTGCGCGCAGCACCGCGTCGAGATTGTCGTGCAGTCGATTGTCGTGCAGTGGGGCGCCCGTCATTTCGGCGGCGCATAGCAGGGGCCCTGCCAGAAGGATGATACCGAGGTTGGTGTTGGTCGCGACCGCTTGACGTGTCGCGCGGACGGCTTCCAGCATACGCTGTCCGACCGGCAGGCGAGGATCGGTCAGCGGCCCCGACGAGACCTCTGCGCTCATCATGAACTGAGCGGCGGACATGCCGTGCCCGTCGGCGAACAGGTGGACGTTGCCCGGTTTCAGCGCCTCGATCTCCATCCGGCAGGCGTCCTTGTAGGCAACCCGGAGGCGTTCTCGCGAAAGCGCCCGGCTCGTCACGAATTCGCCGGCGCGGTGAGGCGGTAGGGGCGCGCCGCCGCCGCCCCCTCTGGGCGATCAGCTCGGCGATCGGCCAGGAATTTCAGCAGGGCGTCGGCAATCGCATCGGCGATGTTCACCGCGACGACCGACTGAAGCCCGGACCAGGCGGGCATGCTGTTGACCTCCAGCACGAACAGCTTGCCGTCGGCCGCCGGCACGATATCGACGCCGGCGAAATCCGCTGACATAGCGGCGGCGGCGGCTCTTGCCAGCGCCGCCAGTTCGGTTTCGCCGTGCCCCGAGACTTGCTCGGGCACCGCCCCGCGATTGATGTTGGTGATCCAGTCGTCGCCACGCCGGCTCATCATCGCCAGGACTTCGCCGGCGCAGACGAAAACGCGAAAATCGCGGAAAGGAGGCCCGGGACGCGGCACGTAATGCTGGAGATAGTAGACGCTGTTCACCTCCTCGTCGGCGGGGAGGTCGGACAATGTTTCGATCAGCCTGATGCCGCGGCCCTGCGCGCCGAAAAGCGGCTTCAGCACCAGCGGCGTGAACGGCAGTTCGCGTTCGGCGATCGCTTCGGCCATGGCACGTCCCTCGACCGCGAATGTCGGCGGCGTCGGCAGGCCGGCATTCTTCAGGAGGAAGGTCGTCATCGACTTGTCGACGCAGCGTTCTATCGCCTGCGCGGAGTTCCACACCGGAATGGAAAGCTTGGCGAATGCGTGCAGCACACCGAGGCGCCGGGTGACCGCTTCGAACGATCCGGCGGCGATCGAACGGACCAGCACGGCGTCGGGCAGCGCGCCGTCGAAGCCGGGGATCGACAGTCCGCTCGGGCTGCCGGTGTCGAACGCGATCGCTGCCAGCGGCACGGTTGCGACAACGGCGCCCCGCCGGTCCAGCCTTGCCGCCAGACCTTTGGCGCGAGCGTCCGAATTGTCGCTGACGATCAGGATGCGGGGGATCATGTCACGCCTCGGATACCGGTATACCGGAAGCGCGAGCGAGCGGCGCGGCAGGCGGATGACAGACGAATCCATTGCACCGTCATGGTCTAGCCGAGGCTCCGTTCGAGCATCCGCAGATCACGCTCGCCGGCGCGAAACGTGTCGCCAGTCTCGATCGCCGTGACGATCACTTCGGCCGGGCTGAACAGCAGCGGATCGATGGCATAGAAATCACCCTTGAACCGCTTGAAAACCTCGGCGAAGGGGTGGCCGTGGTCGCGGGAGGCGCGGCTCGGCAGTCGTTCCGCGAGCTCACTGGCGTCTTTCGCCGAGCCTTTTACGAAAAGCTGAACGCTGCCGCCATAGATGATGGCGTCGTTGGTTCTGCCCATTGCGGTCAGGAAATCCGGATGGGGGGCAGGGATAGGCGCAGTGCCGATGCCGTCGATGATATTGTCCAGCGGAAACTTGAGATCGTTGCTCTTGTGCAAGGCGACCTCGAGCGCGCGCGCAACGATCTGCACGCTGCCCGCAAGGCTTTGTGTCGGCGCATAGAGGAAGGTGAGCTTGTCGGTTGGCAATCCGGTTGCCTTGCCCACCTTCTCGACGATCGCTTGGGGCGGCGGTTCGGCCGTCTCCAGGATAAGCACGGCGGATGACGCGGTGTCGCGATAGGAAAGCGCTTCGAACAGCGGCTCGACGCGGGCGAGCGCCCGCGCCGGTCCCGATCCCATGGCGAAATAGCCCTGGCTCGACAGGTTCCAGCCCGCATACTGGCTGCCCAGGCAGGCAAGCACCGGCTGCGAGGACCGCACTTCGATGGTCAACGGCCATTTCTCCGACGCGCGGTCCATGCAGACCGAGATGCTGCCGAGCCCGCCCATCGCCGCTTCCGCCATGCGCAGCCCGGCCTCGACGCCGCCGGTGGCCTTGGCGCCGGCATCGATCAGGCACTCGCCCAATGGCCCCCTGGAAACGGCGATACGCAGGCGTTCGGCGTTGCCGATCATGCCGTCGATGATGCGCTGCGCATTGTCGTTCAGGAATGCCGAACCGTCTTTCATGTCCGGTCTCCTTCCCATTGGTGTTGCAATCGGCTGGCTTGTCCCTTGATGAGCCGCCTGGTCAAATCGGCGCTCGGACCGCGCGCGAAGATGGTGCAGACAGGATCGCCAGCGATCAGACGGGTGCCGGGCGACTGATGGTCCGCAGTCCATTCAGGCCAGGCAATCGATGGAAACTGGGCGATCGGCGCCGCGGCATAGGTCACCATCGACGCCATCGAATCGACGAAGCGCGGCAGGTGGTAGGTCCTGCCTGCCGCAGCGCGCAGATGCGCTTCGATCAGCGGCGCGTCGGCATCGTCGAAAATGTCGAGCGTGGCGCCTGGCCTCGGGTTGATCTCGATGAGCTTGTAGCCATCCGGTCCGCGAATGAGATCGGCGCTGCACAATCCGACCAGGCCGGCGCGGCGCACTAGGCCTGAAAGCCAGCCGCGGATCATCGCCGCCTGCCTGCGATCGAAGCGTCTCAACCGCACGGCGCCGCCATAGCGGTAGGGCGCTGCCGGGGCGGGGGACGCCCATTGTTGGCTGAAGCCGACGATATCGGCGCTTTGGCCGTCGCCGACGAACAGGGCCGAGATGCTGCGGCCGGCAACGAAGCGCTGGAAATAGCGGCCGCCAGGAGCCTGACAATGTAATATCGGGGTTTCGCCGGCGGCCCGTCTGATATGCGTGCCGCCGGCGCCGCCCGCGGTCTTGACCACCCAGTTCTCCGGATCGGGCGGCCGGCTCCATCGGAATTCCGGATGCGGGATGCCGATTTCGGCGCAATCGGCGGCCAGCAGTTGCGGGTCTTTGATCCTGCGGATCGCGGCGCCACTATTGCCGGCGAGCGGAAAATGGCGCGCGACCTCGTCTACTGTCTCCGTCATCCGCTCGAAGCCCGAACCCAGGACGATGGCGACCGGCCGGTCGTCTCCAGCCAATTGCCGAAGCGTCTCGACGATGCGCTCGCCGAACGCGACCGTGTCGGTGTCGCAAAAGAAATCGGCGACCAGCGGACGATAGCCGGCGCGGCGCGCGGCAGCAGCCAGCGCCCGGCCTGAAATCGCCGCGATCAGGAGAGATCCGGCGTTACTTGGCGATTTCGCGTGCAAGGGAAAATGCTTCCTGGAAATCGAGCGTGATGGTTTTTTCGGCTTCGATCATTCTTTTGAAGAGGCCGAATTCGACCTTGTATTTGACGTTGCCGATGGCGAGCGGACCAATGCCGACAGCTTTTGCCGCTTCGAGCGGATCGCTATTGGCGTTGACGGCCACGCCTTCGATGCCGGCCGGCGGAACCGCATTGACGTCGGCGGCAATGAGCAGGCCGTCGCCTTTCAACTGGGCTTTCGAGACCACCTGGACGCCGGCCTTCGCGCAAGCCAGGATCACCTCGCTCGCCTCGACCAGCTTCGTCTTCCGGGCCTCGCTCGATCCGTCGGCCGCATCGACGGCGATCTTGAATCGGTTTTTGATCTCGGCCGCAATCTGTTCGACCCTTTCGATGCCGTCATGGCCCACCAGAGTGACCCGGGCGCCTTCCTTGGCCGCGATGACGGCGGTGCAGAAGCCGACGACGCCGGTGGCGCCGAAAACAGTGATCCTCGTGTCCCTCAGCCCGCGCTCGAATTCCTTCTCCAGCGCTTTTTCGACCTTGGCCACCATCGCCGCGGCCGTGGTGAACGAGCCGGCCGGATCGGCGAATACCGAAACCTGGAAAGGCGGCACCATCGCCTTTCGCGCTGCATCGAACATATCGAGCGCCAGCGAGGCATCCTTGCCGGCGATGAAGATGCCGGTATCGACCCCCGCATCGGGCGGGCGCGAAAAGATCGCGTCCTGCACGAGGCCTGTCACCTCGCCGAGGCTTACATCGACATAGGGAACGACGGCGTCGAAGCCTGCATCGATCGCCATATTCACGTCGAAAGGGCTCATGTGCTTCAACGGCGTCAGCATGTGCAGGATATGTTTGCGGGCCATTTCTCGCCTTTCTGCTTAAAAGTGATCGCGTTGCCGAGCCGTCAGCTGCCGACGAGATCAAGTTTGGTCGAACTGATCTTCGCGCCGGAATTCCTGCCCTTGACGATCCTGACCTCGATGCCGTGCTCAACTGTCTGCTGAACCGCGCTGACGAACCTGACCGCGGCGTCTTGCGATGGGGCGAAGGCAAACCCTGTTGGTCCCCACGAGCTCTGGCCGATGCCGACGGCGCCTGCTTCATTGAGAGCATGGGCCACCCTCTCGACCCGCTTGGAGGTGAAAACGCCGCCTTGCGCCGGGGCGAAATGGGTGCCGATCAGCATCTGGATCGCGGCGACGGCGGCGCCGAAGGCTGGAAGGTCGTGCTCGACCAGAGCCGGCATCATGCCCATCAGCACCCGCCGGCAGATCTCGCCGCTGCCGGATGCCGGGAAGGGTGGCAGCGAACGGAACGCCGCGATCTCGGCATCGCCATGCAGTCCATGCCCGGCATGGTCGAGGATCAGGATGACGCGCCACTGTTCCGGAAACGGCAATCGCGCCACGACCGGCGGCGGCCTGCCGCTGTCGTCCTTGCCGGCGTCGACAATGACACCACCGCTTTCGAAACTGGCGATGCCGATGCCGGATCGGCCGCCCCGATCGAGCAGGGTCGCGTCGCCGCCGATATCGAGAGGCAGTTGGTGGAGCGTGCGCAGCGCCGAGGCGACGGCAAGGGCGATCTGCGTGCCGGAGCCGAGGCCGGCATGGCTCGGGATCGACTGCTCGACGACCAGCCGGTGCTGACCGCGAACGCCGAGATGGCTGCAGAGCGTCGACAAATGTTCGCCGGCGCGACGGCTCTCGGGGCCTTCGACGATGGTCTCGCTGGATCGAGACAGGGTGACGACGGTTTCGGGTTCGCTCAGAGGTAGCCCGACGCTGCCAAAGCGACGTCCGGTATCACCATTGAGATCGAGGAAGCCAAGGTGCAGGCGGGAGGGCACTCGTATGGTGACAGAATTCGACATCTACCCCCCGATGGGTGCATCATAGACGCATCATGGAAGTTTAGGTGCCCGTCGCCATGATAGCTGTTTTCGTAGAAGGGGCAAGCCGGAGAGAGTGCATTCGTTTTATCTTCTTTGGCCCCGGCGCGAAAACGGACCGGGCCATTCGCGGAGGTCGAGATGAGCGAGACAGCTAAGGAAAAGGTCTATTCGGAAGCCGAGATCGCCGACCGGCTCGAGAAGGAGCTGCCGAAATGGCGCTACGAGAACGGCTGGATCCGGCGCAAATACAAGACCCACAGCTGGAAATCGACACTGATGGTGATCAACACGGTCGGCCACCTCGCCGAGGCGGCGTGGCACCATCCCGACATCACGGCGTCCTATGCCTGGGTCGAGGTGCGCCTGATGAACCACGCAGCGAAGGGCGTCACCGACAAAGACTTCGAGCTGGCCAAAAAGATCGAGGATGTCGTCCAGTGGCAGCCGGCCAAGGAAGGCGGCGCGCTGGAAGGCACTCCGCCGACCGATCAGCGCTTCGCTTACATCAAATATGATTAAGCGCGGTCGGAATTTGTTGATGGCATATGAAAACATTCGCTAATCTGCCGACAGGCGGGGTTCACGGCCGATCCAGTTTCGTCTAGGATCGGGCCGGCACCAGAAAGTAGCGTAGTGAATGGCGGTTGCTTGGATCGGCAACCGGGAAACGCTGGTCGAGCGCGCGGCTGCACATGCCGCCGCGCTGTTGGGGTCGAGCCGGTGCCCGGTTTTCAGCTTGGATACGGATATACACGGCACCAGAGCGGCGATCGCGCTGGCTGAGCGGGTTGGCGCGGCATACGATCATGCCGATGGCGCGGCAGTTTCCCGGGAGACCGCGCTTTTTACCGACAAAGGCGCGATGACCGTCGCGCCCGGCGAGACGCGCCGGCGCGCCGATGTCGTGGTGATCGTGGGCGAACTCCCGCAAATCCATCATGAATTTGTCGGCGAACTCTCGGCCACGGTTCCCGATCTCTCGGCCCCCGATCTCACAGGCAAGAATCAACGTGAAATCTTTCTGGTCGGGTCGAACGGGGCGTCTGCGCCGCCGTTGAGCAACGGGCGGACGGCGACGCTCCTCTCCTGCGGCGAGGCAAGCCTCGGCGCGACGCTGGCGGCGCTGAGGACGCAGTGCAGGGGGCGTCAGACTTCGCAGCCGGTGTCGAACTTCGACGATTTCGCCAAAGCCCTGGAGGCTGCGCATTTTCCAGTCTTCCTGTTTTCAGGCGACGCAACCGAAGGGCTGGCGCTGGAGATGCTGCAAGGACTGATCGCCGATCTCAACCGCAAATCACGCGCATCCGGCCTTCATCTGCCGGCGCGCGAAAACGGATGGGGAAGCGCGCTCGCCTCGACCTGGATGGCGGGTTTTCCGCTGCGCACGGGCTTTGCGCGCGGCTTCCCGGAATTCGATCCCTGGCGTTACGATGTCGCGCGCATGATCGCTGCCGGCGAAGCCGACCTGCACCTGCGGATCTCCTCCTCAATTGTCCAGCCGCAGAAGAAAAGGAACCGCATGGCGCTGATCGCGTTGGCGAAAACGCAGAAGCCGGTCGCGGGCGCTGCGGTCACCATCGCCATCGGCGAAGCGGGCGTCGATCACGAGGCGGTGGTCTATTCCAGCCGCACCGGTTCGCTAAGGTCGATCGATGCGCGAGCGGCGTCCGAACTGCCCTCCGCTGCGACTGTCATCCGCCTGGTCGCCAGTCATGTCTCCGCCGAGGCCGCGTTGCCATGCTGACGAAAATTGCGGGCGGCGACATCATCGATCCGGTCAACGGTCGTCTCGGCAAGGGCGACCTCTGGATCAGGGACGATAAGATCGTTGCGGCGCCGGCGGGGGGCGCTGCCGCCCGGACCATCGACGCTGCCGG
>NZ_RZTI01000093.1:0-24074 GCF_003997275.1 Mesorhizobium sp. M6A.T.Ce.TU.002.03.1.1 | reverse complement strand
CGTCCCCCGCACAGCCTCATAGGCTGCGAAGGATTTCCGGTAGCCGAGCTTCCAGCAGAAGCTGCAATTGCATTTGCGGATACCCTCGGCGAGGTCGATATCGGCTTCGAAACGCACCGCGCCGCAATGGCAACTGCCGAGATAGGTCTTTTTCATGGTTTTCCTCCCAGAAATGTTCTGGTTCCGCCAAGCCGGCCGCCGGAGCCGGAGCATCCTTTGCTCCAGGGATGACGCTTGACAAGTGGGCGCGACAAATCCACGATCATGGCAAGGGGTGCATCGCGACGACCCCGTGAGGCGTCAGCCCAACGTTCGCGTCCAAGCTTCTCTTTCAAGGAGGTGGACGCCATGCCGTCAACAACCGTTATCACCGTATCGCAACTGTCCCGTCTGATTGGTTTGCCGGGCGCGCCAACGATTATCGATGTTCGCGTCGATGATGATTACAACGCCGATCCGCGCCTGCTGCCGGCCTCAAGCCGGCGTGATTTCAAAACCGTCCCAACCTGGGCATCCGAATTCACCGGCAGCCGAGTGGCGGTCGTCTGCGAAAAAGGGCAGAAGCTCTCGCAAGGCGTGGCCGCATGGCTGCGGCATGAGGGCATTGCCGCCGAATCCCTCGAAGGCGGGTTCGAGGCATGGCGCGATGCCAAGGGGCTTTTGGTCCGCACCGGCAAGATGCCGCCCCGCGATGAAAAGGGCCGCACCGTGTGGGTGACGCGATCCCGCCCGAAGGTTGATCGCATAGCCTGCCCCTGGCTGATCCGTCGCTTCATCGATCCGAGCGCGGTCTTCCTCTTTGTCGAGGCGGCCGAAGTGCCGGCCACTGCGGATCGCTTTCAGGCCGTGCCTTTCGACATCGACAATGTGTTCTGGTCACACCGCGGCGAACACTGCACCTTCGACACGATGATCGAAGAGTTCGGGCTCGAATCCGAGGCGCTCGACCGCTTGGCCATGATTGTGCGCGCAGCCGATACCGCAAGCCTCGATCTGGTTCCCCAGGCGGCCGGATTTCTGGCCGCCTCGCTTGGACTGTCGCGGATGTTTCGCGACGATCTTGAACAGCTGGAGGCAGGGATGCTGCTCTACGATGCGTTTTTCCGATGGTGCCGCGACGCCACCGAGGAGACGCACAACTGGCCAAGCGCGAGCAAGCCATCATGAGCGCCATGCCGTCTGACAAAACGGGGGCTTCTGGCAAAACTGGCGGGATCGTCGAAGCGCCGGCAGCGCCAACCTTCCGCGAAGGGGTAAAGCTCTGGGCGAAAATCGGCCTGCTCAGCTTCGGCGGGCCGGCTGGGCAGATCTCGCTCATGCACAAGGAACTGGTCGAGGAACGGCGTTGGATCGGCGAGCAGCGTTTCCTGCATGCGTTGAACTACTGCATGCTGTTGCCCGGCCCTGAAGCCCAGCAACTCGCCATCTATATCGGCTGGTTGCTGCACCGGACGATCGGCGGCCTCGTCGCCGGCATCCTCTTCGTCGCGCCGGGCGCGCTTGTGATGCTCACCTTGAGCATCCTCTATGCGCTGTATGGCGACGCGCCCCTTGTCGAGGCGCTGTTTTTCGGGGTGAAGGCGGCCGTGCTCGCCATCGTGATCGAGGCGATGATCCGGATCGGACGGCGTGCCCTCAAGAACCGGGTCATGGTGTCGATCGCGATCACCGCCTTCATCGCCATCTATGCGCTGAACGTGCCGTTTCCGCTCATCATCCTGCTTGCCGGCCTGGCAGGCTGGATTGGCAACCGTGTTGCGCCGGGCCTCTTTTCCGGCGCGTCGCACGGCAAGGGCGATGCTCCCGACGTCAAGGGCGCGGTCGACCTGATGTTCGAGCGCGGCGAGCTGGCCCACACCAGGCCGACGCGATGGCATGCGCCGCGCACCATTGCGATCTGGCTGCCGATCTGGCTGGGGCCTGTGCTTCTGATCTGGGCGTTCACCGGATCCGCCAGCGTGTGGACTGAGATCGGTGGGTTCTTCAGCGTCATGGCGGTCGTCACCTTCGGCGGCGCCTACGCGGTCCTTGCCTATGTCGCGCAGGCAGCGGTCGAGTCCTTCGGCTGGCTCGCGCCCGGTGAGATGGTCGATGGCCTCGGTCTTGCCGAAACCACGCCGGGTCCGCTCATTCTGGTCCTGCAGTTCGTCGGTTTCCTTGCCGCGTTCCGCCAGCCCGGAGCCTTGAACCCACTGCTTGCCGGATCGCTAGGGGCGATGCTCACCCTGTGGGCCACGTTCACGCCTTGCTTCTTCTGGATATTCCTCGGTGCGCCCTACATCGAAGCCCTGCGCGGCAACAAGGCACTGTCGGCGGCGCTGACCGCGATCACCGCCGCCGTCGTCGGCGTCATCATGAATCTCGCTCTGTGGTTCGGCTTGCACGTCATTTTCGGCGAGGTGCGCAACATCGGGCTTGGAATGGACGTGCCGGTGCTCTCATCGATCGACTGGGGTGCGGCGCTGCTGTCGTGCGCTGCCATGATCGCCATTCTGAAGCTGAAGATCGGCATGCTGCCGACGCTTGCGGGATCGGCCCTCGCCGGTGTTTTGTTGCTGGCAGCGAGCGGATAGCGGCTGCGTGCGGCCAGCGCTTCGCTGCGGTTCGGGCATTCGGGTGAAGGAACATCATGGCGAGACGACGCTCTTCCCTAGGCTTCCTCGGAATGTTCGGCCGTTCAGGCGACCTCAGGCAACTCGACGCTGCGTTGCGCGGCGTCGACCTTCATCCCGCCCTTGTGCCGGAGGGAGCAAAGCTCACCATCGTCAATCTGATGAAGGACCACTGGCCCGACGAGCCGCCACCACAAGCCTACCCACCGGTGGCGCAGCTATTTGGCTATTGTGTTGCTGGGCCGGAAGCGTTCGAGCAATCCAACGGCCTTCAAGATAGGCTGGATGCGGAGCGCCGGCTCGAGGCAGCCCTTGAGGCCGGCGACAGCCTCGATGCGCAAATTATACTGATGACGCTGCATGCCAAGCTGATCAGCAGCGAGGTCGTCGAGCGCTACGGTTTGAGCGCCGACTAGACCATGATCCCGAAAAGTGGAAACCCGGTTTTCGGAAAAGGTCATGGTCAAACAGAAGGTAGAGCCCCATCCCGATTTTTGTCGGGATGGATTAGGCTCTGACAGTTTTTTGACGAGAAGCGTCCTCAGCCGCCCATGCCGCTGCGCGGCAGATGGATCAGATTGCCGAAGCGAGCGCGCAGCTTGTCGTCGAGCAGCTTTGGCACGTGGCGCGGGAAGCGCTCGGCGAGGATGCGTTTCTTCTCGATGATTGCCCGCTGCAAGATGTCGGGCCTGCCCTTCTCGTTCCACTCCTTCGGCGAAAAGCGATCGCCAACCGCCGGATAGAAATATTCCGTCTGCATCAGCCGCAGCGTCTGCTCGTTGCCGAGATAGTGACCCGGCCCCTTCAGGCAGACGTCGGCGATGGTGTCTATCGACAGCGACTCATCGGTCACCTCGATGCCGCGCACGCAGCGCAGGCAATGGCCGAGCATGTCGTTGTCGATGATTAGGCTTTCCAGACAGAAGCCGAGCAGCGAGGCGTGCATGCCGGCCGATTCGTAGACGAGGTTGAGGCCTGCAAGACCGGCCATCACATCGGTGATGCCCTTCTCGTAACCGGACTGAATATCGGGCAGTTTCGAATCCGTCATGCCGGCGGCCGAACCACCGGGCAGATCGTAGAATTGCGCCATCTGGGCGCAGGCTGCGGTCAGCACCGCTTGCTCGGCCGAGCCGCCGGACATGGCGCCGGTCCTGAGGTCCGAGACGAACGGCCAGGTGCCGAAGATCGCCGGATGCCCGGGCTTGATGGCGTTGACATAGACAAGGCCGGCGAGCACCTCGGCCACCGCTTGCACCACCGCACCGGCAATCGCCGCCGGCGCCGTGGCACCCGCCTGGCCGGCGGACAGCAGCAGGATCGGAATGCCGCCTTCGACGCAGGCCTCGAGCACGCCGCAAGCGTCCTCGGCGAATTTCATCGGCGGCACGACAAAACAGTTCGAATTGGAGACAAAAGGCCGCGCGCGAAAATTCTCTTCGCCGCCGGCAATCGCGTAGAGCATGTCGAGCGCCGGCTTGACGTTCTCGCGCACCGTGAAGGACGTGCCGACATGCTTCGACGTCCCCATCACACAGGCGTAGAGCGTGTTGAAATCCATGTCGAGCGGATCGGGAATGTCGCGCGGCACCATCGGCCGCTGGAAGAAGTGGATGTTGTCGAGCCCCTCGACGATGCGGGCAGCGTCGTAGATGTCCTGCAGCAGCGACTCCCGGTATTCGCGCTTCTCGACATCGACCAGATGCACCGCGGCACCCGCCGTGCCGTAATGCACGCGCTTGCCCTGGATCAGCATGTCGTGCTTGGGATCCTGGCCATGCAAGGTGAAGTGGCGCGCGGCCTTCTTGATCGTGTCGAGGACAAGCGCGCGGGGAAAGCGAATTCGCCCGTCCTCGCCGAGAGTGGCGCCGGCCTTGGTCAACGCCTCGATGCAGGATGGGATGGCATTGGCGAAGCCGACCGTTTCAAGCAGCGTCAGCACTGCTTCGTTGATGCGCTCGCGGTCGTTTTCGCTGAGCGGCCCGTAACTTCCGCCTTCGAGGCCGGCGCGCACCGGCTTGATGTCGTCGGCAAGTGGCGCCGCACGCATGGCGCGGCGCGCTTCACGCCCGCCGGAACGCCGCGAACGTTGGTCCGAGGGCGTATCCGGCTTCTCAACAGCCACTGACATGGAGGCACTCCACCTTTAGCTGCGAAGCTGGCGGCGGCGGTTGGTCCACCATCGGCCTGCTTCGTCCCCTTATGCCTCGAACTATGCCGTCGGCATTGGCACAGCCTATGAGCCAGACGGTCCCGTCGCATATGCCAGAGCGCTAAAGAACGGTGGCCGGTCCCAGCCCGGACGAGGCATCAAGCCGCCGCCGGCCTGCGCCCGGCCGCCGTTGCCAGTTCGCGGATGCCGGGCTCGATGTGCTGCAGCGCGATCGAGGAGATGCCCAGCCGCATGAAGCGCGACGGCTTTTCGGTGCGGTCGAAGAAGCGGTCGCCAGGCTCGATGATGACGCTGCGCGAGGCAGCGGCCTCGGCCAGCCCGCGCGAGTCGGTGCCGCGCGGTCCCTCGAGCCAGAGCGACGCGCCGCCGGCCGAATCGGTCGAGCGCCACTCCGGCAGGAATGCGGTAATCGCATGGATCAGACGCTTGCGCCGTTCGTCGAAAGCGCTCGATAGCCGCCGCACCAGCGCCTCATGGTGACCAAGCGATAGGAACAGCGCGACGGCGCGCTGGTTGTTGGCCGGCGGATGACGCAGCATGAAGCGGCGTAGCGCGCGAAGCTCGGAGATCAGCCCGGCCGAGGCGACGATGTAGCCGAGCCGCAGACCGGGAGCCAGCGTCTTCGACATCGAGCCGACATAGATGACCCGGCCGGAACGGTCGAGGCTCTTCAGCGCCTGCTGCGGCGCCTCGTCCAGGAGCTGGCTGTCATAGCCGTCCTCGATGATGATCTGGTTGTGGCGGTTGGCGCGCGCCAAAAGGTCCTGCCGGCGCTCCGCCGACAGTGGCACCATGGTCGGGCAATGGTGGCTGGGCGTCACGAAGACGAAGCCGGAATCATTGGGAATAGAAGCGGTTACGATGCCGGAGTGGTCGACCGGGACCGGTGTGACGTCGGCGCCCGCCAGCCGGAAGATCGAGCGTGCGTCGGGATAGCCGGGGTCTTCCATGGCCACTTTGGAGCCCTTGGTCATCAGCAGCGTCGCCAGCATGTAAAGCGCGTTCTGCGCGCCGAGCGTCACGATAATCTCGTCGGGATTGGCGAAGATGCCGCGCCGCGGCAACAGCCGCGCCTGGATCTGCTCGATCAAGAGCGGATCGTCGCGGTCGACCATGTCGGACGCCCAGTTGCGGATCTCGAGCACGGCAAGCGCCATGCGGTTGCACTCGCGCCATTCGGCGGTTGGGAACAGTGCCGGATCGAACTGGCCATAGACGAAGGGGTAGGACGACTTGATCCAGTTGTCGTGCTTGGCCGGCGGCGGCATGTCGCTGGCCGCGATCTGGCGGCGCGCCTTCCAGTCGATCTCGTTGGCCTGGTCGGGCGCCTTCTGATGCGGCCTCGCCGGGGTCGCCAGCACGTCGGGATTGACGAAATGGCCGCGCCGTTCGCGCGCCACCAGGAAACCCTGGTCGACGAGCTGCTGGAAGGCCAGCACCACGGTGCCGCGCGCCACGCCGAGTTTCTCGGCTAGGATCCGGCAGGACGGAAGCGGCATCGAAGCGGCGATCTGCCGGTCGAGGATGGCGGCGACGATCGCTTGACGGATCTGCGCCTGCAGGGTCTGGCCGGAGTCCGCCGAAATCCGGAACAGGCCGGACCATATGGCCGTGTCGTTTCGCTGTGGCATGGAAAATGTTCCTCGATGGCCAGCCTATTTCATTTGGCTGGACCAGTCGAATGTACCGGTGGCACAAGGCGTTGCGCCAATCAATTTTTCTGATCGTTGGGATTTACGCCAGTGATCCTTCGCTGCGCTGCGGCATCCCCCGGTCACGCACTGCGTCATCCCCGGCGTGACGCTGCGCGTCATCCCGGCGTGACGCAGTGCGTCATCGCTGCGCATTGAAACCAGTGGATTTCGGCTAGATAGTTTGCCGCGACGACACGCGCCGGAAACATCCGGCCTGTTATGTTGGCATCAAAGACTTCGGAGCAAGCCAGTGGATCAATCGTCCTTTCAAAAACAGCTCGACGCCCTGCGCGCTCACCGTGCGGCCAAATCAGGCAGCATGCGCGAGGCTTTCGCTGCTGATCCCCAGCGCTTCGAAAAATTCTCCGCCACCGACGGCGACCTACTGCTCGATTGGTCGAAATGCGCGGTCGATGCGCAGACGATGGATCTGCTTGAGAAGCTGGCGGGAGCCGCCGATCTCGAAGGCCGGCGCGCCGCGATGTTCTCCGGCAAGAAGATCAATGTCACCGAAGGCCGCGCCGTGCTGCACACCGCGCTGCGCAACCTGAACGGCAAGGGCATCGTGCTCGACGGCCAGGACGTGAAGGCGGAAGTCGTCGCCGTGCTCGACGCGATGGGCGCCTTCGCCGATGCCGTGCGCTCCGGCAAGGCGGCCGGCGCCACCGGCAAGAAGATCACCGACATCGTCAACATCGGCATCGGCGGGTCCGACCTTGGCCCGGCCATGGCAACGCTGGCGCTGGCGCCCTATCACGATGGGCCGCGCACGCATTACGTGTCCAACATCGACGGCGCCCATATCCACGACACGCTGAAGGGCCTTTCCGCCGAAACCACGCTGTTCATCATCGCTTCGAAGACCTTCACCACTGTCGAGACGATGACCAATGCCGAGACGGCGCGCGACTGGGTGCAGAAGGCGCTCGGCAAGGAAGCGGTCGGCAAGCATTTCGCCGCCGTCTCGACGGCGCTGGACCTGGTGGCCAAATTCGGCATCGCGTCCGACCGCGTCTTTGGCTTCTGGGACTGGGTCGGCGGCCGCTATTCGGTGTGGGGCGCGATCGGGCTGCCGGTGATGATCGCGGTCGGCCCGAAGAATTTTTGCGCTTTTCTCGATGGCGCGCATGCGATGGACGAACATTTCCAGACGGCGCCGCTGGCCAAGAATCTGCCGGCGCTAATGGGGCTGATCGGCTGGTGGCATCGGGTGATCTGCAAATACCCCGCTCGCGCCGTCATTCCCTACGACCAGCGCCTGTCCAGGCTGCCGGCCTATCTGCAGCAGCTCGACATGGAATCGAACGGCAAGAGCGTCACCCTCGACGGCGGCGCTGTGACCACGCCGACCGGCCCGCTGGTCTGGGGTGAGCCCGGCACCAATGGCCAGCACGCCTTCTTCCAACTGCTGCACCAGGGCACCGATTTCATCCCGGTCGAATTCCTAGCCGCGGCAATCGGCCATGAGCCGGGCCTCAAGCATCACCACGATCTTTTGCTCGCCAACTGCCTGGCGCAGTCGGAAGCCTTCATGAAGGGCCGCACGCTTGAGGAAGCACGCGCGCAGATGCTGGCAAAAGGCATGACGCCGGCCGAGGTCGACAGGATCGCCCCGCACCGCGTCTTCTCCGGCAACCGGCCCTCGGTGACGATCCTCTACAGACAACTCGATCCGCATACGTTCGGGCGGCTGATCGCGCTCTATGAGCACCGCGTCTTCGTCGAGGGCACGCTCTTCAACATCAATTCCTTCGACCAATGGGGTGTCGAACTGGGCAAGGAACTGGCGACCGGGCTGCTGCCTGTCGTGGAAGGCAAGGAGAATGCCGCAAAGCGGGACGCGTCGACCGCTGGGCTGGTGGGACACATCCACCGATTGCGCGGATCGGAGTAAGCGGCTTGGTCGAAATCAAGGGAATATTGTTCGACAAGGACGGCACGCTTGTCGACTTCAATGCGACATGGCTCGGCGTTGCCGATTTCATGGCGATGGATGCGTCGGAGGGCGACCGCTGGAAGGCCGACAGGCTGCTTGCCGCGGCGGGCTACGATTTCGCCACCAAACGCTTCAAGCCCGACTCCATCTTTGCCTCCGGCACCAACATGGATGTCGTCGAGCTTTGGTTTCCGCGCCTGTCCGACGAAGACCAGATGCTTGCCGTCGCCCGCTTCAACGAGATCACCTCCATGCAGGGCTCGGCGATGGCGGTGGCGCTGCCGGGCATCGTCGAGACGCTCGGCGTTCTTCACAGGAAAGCCTATCGGCTCGGCGTCGCCACCAACGATTCGACCACCGGCGCGGAAAAGACATTGCTGACGCTGGGCGTCGCGCAGCTGTTCGACGCCGCCTATGGTTACGACGCCGTGGCCAATCCGAAACCGGCGCCGGATACGATCCTTGCCTTCTGCGACCTGACCGGCCTGAGGCCGGCCGCGATCGCCATGGTCGGCGACAATCGCCACGATTTGGAGATGGCGCGGGCCGGCGGCTGCGGTCTGGCAATCGGCGTGCTCTCCGGCACCGGCACGCGGGAATCGCTGTCGCAGATCGCCGACGTCATTCTGGATTCGGTTGCCGATCTGCCCGACTTTCTTTCGGCGCGGGTCAAGGAGACGACCTGACTGGCCAACTGACGGGCAAGGCCGGGGCAAAACTCAAATCAACCTGGGCTTTCCCGCCAATGTCGAGATGGGTGGAAAGTTGCCGCTGGCTCATCTGCCAGAACGGGCACGTTGCGCCAGAAGCGGACACCCGAAAGGATGGTTGCGAACCGCTAGACCCGCAAGCCTGGCTCGGCAGGTCGCGATACATACTCCGGGAACTCCGCGGCGCCTCTGCTCAGGGCCTTCACCATGAGAAGACCATCATCAAAGAAGCCGTTTCGAGCGTAAAACTGGCGCGTGCGTTCCTTGCCAAGCACCATGGCAATACGGAAGACAGCGCATCCAGTCCGCTCGCCCTCCGCCTCGATCCACGCCATCAGCTTGGTGCCTGTGCCAAGGCTGCGTAGCGTCGTGTCGACCACCACGTGGTCGGCTTCGATGTACTTCCCGCACCAAAGCTGAATGCCCGTCCAGAAGCCGGAGAGACCCACCAGCCGATCGCCGATATAAGCCGCGATGCAGCGGTAACTGCCCTGAGCGAGCATCGCCGAGAGTCGTTCACGAAACGCGGCTTCGTCTAGATGCGAGTTGCCCTGCCGGAACACTGGATAGATCGACAGCATCTCATCGAGCCCATTGAGTTCACGAATTGTCACCTCGTCGGTCACGACAGCCTCCTCCCCTGTCGTTCCACGCTGCGGTCGATTCCGGCCGCGGTCCAGTAGGATCTTCCAATCAGGGATTGAGCCAGTCACTGCTCAGGGTCAGATCGGTCATGCGATCCTTCGAAACTGAACGACCGCAATGGCGCGATCCCGCTCATTTAGCGTGATGGGGTTTCGATCTAGCGCTAGCGATCTTCAGGCTCGAAGCGAAAGACGCCGCTCGGCTTGCTCGCGGCACCCTTCGCGTCGCCGAAATCCGGTACCCGATATTCGGCGAGCAACCGCAGCCGGGACAGCGGCAAGTCTGTGCGACGGGGATCGCCGACCAGCACCTCGATACCGGCTGCCAGGCAGCGATCGAAAAACGGGGTGACCCGACGAGCAACCTCGCGGCCGTAAAACACATCACCCGCGAGAACGAGGTCGACCGCAGGTGGCGGCCCCGTGGTGATATCATTGTCGATAATGGTGATCGTGACGCCGTTCGCCATGGCATTGAGGCCGAGCGCAGCAACGCCGTTGCGATCGATCTCGGCGGCGATCACGTCGCTGGCGCCAGCCTTTGCCGCGGCGATGCCGACGAGGCCCGAACCGGCGCCGAGGTCGAGCACGCGGCGACCCACCACCGTCTGCGGCTGGTCGATTATATAGCGGGCGAGCACCGCGCCGCCGGCCCAGGCATAGGCCCAATAGGGTGGCTGCAGCTCGTTCTCGTCGGCTTTCGCTTCTTCTTCCGGTCCCTCCGGCTCGAACCCCTGTCCTTCCGGATCGGCGAGCCGTCTGAGGCCGCTTCCCGGATGAGCCGTGTAAAGCCGGATTTCGGGAAGCGAAGGCACCGGCAGCAGCTGCATGTTCGCCCTGATGAACGCGACCGGGTCAGGGCCGGAACGCGGGTCGACCGCTTCACTACCGGCAAGGCAATTGTCCAAAATCGTGCCTATTCCCGCAACGCCCGCCGCAGGATCTTGCCTACCGGCGTCTTCGGCAGTTCGGTCCGAAACTCGATGTATTTTGGCCGCTTGTAGCCGGTCAGGTTCTCGCGGCAATAGACAGTCAGCACCTCAGCGGTCAGCAACGGGTCCTTCTTGACGACGAACAGCTTCGGCACTTCGCCTGAATGCTCGTCCGGCACGCCGATCGCCGCAACTTCTAGGACGCCCGGATGCAGGGCCACGACTTCCTCGAGTTCGTTCGGATAGACGTTGAAGCCGGACACAAGGATCATGTCCTTCTTGCGATCGACGACCTTGGTGTAGCCGCGCTCGTCCATGAAGCCCATGTCGCCCGACTTGAAGAAACCATCCTTGGTCATCACCTTGGCGGTCTCGTCCGGCCGGTTCCAGTAACCGGCCATCACCTGAGGTCCGCGGATGCAGATCTCTCCGACTTCGCCGAGCGGCAAATCGTTGCCGTCGTCATCGCGGATGGCGATCTCGGTGGACGGCAGCGGCAGGCCGATCGTGCCGGTGAAGTTGCCATCGCTGAATGTGTTGGCGGTAGCCACCGGTGAGGTTTCCGAAAGCCCGTAGCCCTCGGTGACCGGGCAGCCGGTGAGCGTCTTCCAGCGTTCGGCGACACCCTTCTGCACCGCCATGCCGCCACCTAGTGTCAGGATCAGCGGCTTGAAGTCGAGTTTGCGGAAATCCTCATTGTTGAGCAGCGCGTTGAACAGCGTGTTGAGGCCCGGAAAGATGTGGATCGGGTATTTGCCGAGTTCCTTGACGAAGCCTGGAATGTCGCGCGGATTGGGAATGAGTATGTTCCGGCCGCCCATCTGCATGCCCATAAACGCGTTCACTGTCAGCGCAAAGATATGATAGAGCGGCAGCGCGCAGATGAAATTGAGATGCGCCGGTTTCGGCTTGACCGTGTAGGCGTCTTCGACCCAAAGCGCGTTCTGCGCGACATTGGCCAGCACGTTGCTGTGCAGCAGCACCGCGCCTTTCGAGATGCCCGTGGTGCCGCCGGTATATTGCAAGAAGGCGATATCGTCGGCTGCGACCTTCACCGGCTTGAAGTTCACGCTGGCGCCTGCCTTCAACGCGGCGTTGAACTTGACATGGCCTGGCAGCGACCAGCCCGGCACCATCTTCTTCACGCGGCGCACGACGAAATTGACGATCGTCCCTTTCAGGCCGCCAAGCATGTCGCCCATCGCCGCGACCACGACATGCTTGACCGCCGTCTTGGCGATCACCGCCTGCAAGGTGTTGGCGAAATTTTCGAGAATGACGATGGCTTGCGCACCGGAATCCTTGAGCTGATGTTCCAGCTCGCGCGGCGTGTAGAGCGGGTTGATATTGACCACGACATAGCCGGCGCGCAGCACTGCCATCATCGCCACCGGATATTGCAGCACGTTCGGCATCATCAGCGCGACGCGCGCGCCTTTCTGCAACCCTGTCGATTGCAGATAGGCGCCGAAGGCGGCCGATTGCCGCTCGACTTCCCCATAGCTGATGGTCTTGCCCATGCAGGTGAAAGCGGGCCTGCCGGCATACTGCTTGCAGACGTCGGCGAGCAGATCGCCGATGGAGCCGAAGGGCAGGGCGCCGATCTCGGCCGGAACGACTTTCGGATAGCTTTTGAGCCAAGGCTTTTCCGGCAATCGAGCGGCAGGCGCTTTCGGCAATCTCCTGGCCGAACCCGGCTTCGACCCCGATGAAGCCGTTGTCGCTGCCGCCTTCGGCTTGACCGCGGCAACGGCTTTGGTGGGCGGCGATTTTGGCTTGTCGGGGCTGGCCGGTTTTGCGGCAGCTTTGGCCTTCGCTTTCGCTGGTGCCGTCGTCCTTGGTGTTTTTGCCACCTGTCCCTCCCTCGGTTGTTCTTATTGTCTCTGCTTGCCCGCCGCGTCGTCTCCGAATGACAGAGACGTCCCTCCGCTGTTGCCGGCATCCAGGAAATCCAACATGCCATCTATGTATTGCGACTATCGGCAGCCGTGCAAGTCTGCCCCTGCGGCAAGACGGGAAGAAAACCTTCCGCGCCAACGACAGGCCGAAGGTCGCGGTTCCTGCTATCGGTCGCGTTAAAGATAATAAAAAAATGCAATCGTTAATAATACCGTGATCGGCTGAAATTGACATTTAATTCTCGCTTTTTATGAAAGTGAAGAATTAAATTCTGCTTCCCATGGGGTAAGCAAACGGGGTGTTCCAAAGCCGGAAAAACGATGCTTATATGCGCGCTTCGCGAGCCTGAAGAGGGGCTTGGAAGAACATCAGGGAGTCCTCCATGAAAAAGAAACTGACTTTTGCGGCCGCGTTGCTGGCCGCAAGCGTCCTCGGCGGCATGGCCAATGCGAAGCAATTGGTCTACTGCTCGGAGGCGTCGCCGGCCGGCTTCGACCCATCGCCGTGGAGCGGTGGCAACGACTTCGACGCGTCGTCGCGCACTATCTATTCGCGCCTGGTCGAGTTCGAACACGGCAAGACCACCATCGCGCCCGGCCTCGCCGAGAGCTGGACGGTTTCCGACGACGGTCTCGAATACACGTTCAAGCTTCGGCCCGGCGTGAAGTTCCAGACCACCGACTATTTCACGCCGACGCGCGACCTCAATGCCGACGACGTGATCTTCTCCTTCGAACGCCAGTGGAAGAAGGAAAGCCCGTGGTTCAGCTATCTGGAAGGCACCGGCTGGGAATATTTCACCGGCATGGGCTTCCCGGATCTTCTCAAGGAAATCGTCAAGGTTGACGACCTGACGGTGAAGTTCGTGCTGAACAAGCCTGAAGTCGCTTTCCTGCCGGACCTCGGCATGGATTTCGCATCGATCGTCTCCAAGGAATATGCCGACCAGCTCGACAAGGCCGGCACCAGGCAGCAATTCACCCAGAAGCCGATCGGCACCGGTCCGTTCCAGTTCGTCGACTACCAGGTCGATGCGGTCGTGCGCTATGCGGCATGGGACGGCTATTATGGCGGCCGCCAGAAGATCGACGATTTGATCTTCGCCATCACGACCGATCCGGCCGTGCGCGCGCAGAAGCTGAAGGCAGGCGAATGCGATATCATGTCGTACCCGGCGCCGGCCGACATCGCCGGCCTGCAGGCTGACCCAAACCTCAAGGTCGACGAGCAGGAAGGCCTGAACATCGGCTACATGGCCTACAACACCACGCTGCCGCCCTTCGACAAGGTCGAGGTCCGCAAGGCCCTCAACATGGCCGTCAACAAGCAGGCCATTCTCGATGCGGTCTATCAGGGCGCTGGCCAGGCGGCCATCAACCCGATCCCGCCGACGATGTGGTCCTATAACAAGGACATCAAGGACGATCCGTACGATCCGGACGCGGCCAAAAAGATGCTGGCCGACGCCGGCGTCAAGGATCTCTCGATGAAGATCTGGGCAATGCCGGTCAGCCGCCCGTACAATCCGAACGCTCAAAGAGTCGCGGAACTGATCCAGGCCGACTACGCCAAGATCGGCGTCAAGGCCGAGATCGTCAGCTACGAATGGACCGAGTATCGCGAACGCGGCAAGCAGAAGGATCGTGACGGCGCCTTCCAGCTCGGCTGGACCGGCGACAATGGCGATCCGGACAACTTCCTGTTCCTGCTCGGCTGCGATGCCATCGGCCAGTCCAACTATGCGATCTGGTGCAACCAGGAGTTCGAAGCCCTGTTGCAGAAGGGCAAGGCGACCACTGATGTCGCCGAGCGCACCAAGATCTACGAGGAGGCTCAGGTCGTGTTCAAGCGTGAGGCGCCGTGGCTGACCATTGCCCATTCCAAGGTCTTCATGCCGATGAACAAGAAGGTTTCGGGCTTCGTCATGGATCCGCTCGGCATTCATCGGTTTGACGGCGTCGACGTCACCGAGTAACTCCTGAGAAATTGGACGGCGGCGCTGGACTTCCGGCGCCGCCGTTCTATGAAGTAAGATGCTCCGCTATCTCCTCCACAAGCTCGCCTTAATCATCCCGACCGTGTTCGGCATATCGCTGGCGGCGTTCGCTTTCGTCCGGCTTCTGCCGGGCGACCCGATCATGGCCCTGGCTGGCGAGCGCGGCGTAAGTCCCGAACGCTACGCGGAGCTTGTCGAGCGGTTTGGCTATAACAGGCCTTATGTCATCCAGTATCTGGAGTATATCGGCAGGGTCCTGACCGGCGACTTCGGCATATCGATCGCCACCAAGCGGCCGGTGCTCGGTGAATTCCAGGCGCTGTTTCCGGCCACGCTGGAACTGGCGACGATCGCGCTGATCATCGCTGTGCTCATCGGCATCCCCGCCGGCATCTTCGCCGCGGTCAAGCGCGGATCATGGTTCGACCAGGCGACGATGGGCGTGGCGCTGACCGGCTATTCGATGCCGATCTTCTGGTGGGGGCTGCTGCTCATCATATTCTTCTCCGGCTATCTCGGCTGGACACCGGTTTCCGGCCGCATTGGCCTTCAATATTTCTTCAAGCCGACGACGGGGTTCATGCTGATCGACAGCCTGATCTCCGGCAAGAGCGGCGCTTTCAGGTCCGCCGCCAGTCATCTGGTCCTGCCGGCAATCGTGCTGGCGACGATTCCGCTCGCCGTCATAGCGCGCCAGACGCGGTCGGCGATGCTGGAAGTGCTGGGCGAGGACTATGTCCGCACCGCCCGCGCCAAGGGCTTGGCGCCGCGCCGCGTTATCGGGCTCCACGCTTTTCGCAATGCGCTGATCCCCGTCGTCACCACCATCGGCCTGCAGGTCGGCACGCTGATGGCCGGCGCCATCCTGACCGAAACGATCTTTTCCTGGCCCGGCATCGGCAAGTGGATGATCGACGCGATCGCCAAGCGCGACTATGTCGTCGTCCAGAGCGGCTTGCTGATCATCGCGCTGATTGTCATGGCGGTGAACCTGATCGTCGACGTGCTCTACGCCGTCATCAACCCACGTATCCGGGTGCAGTGAGATGACCGACCAAACCACGGCAGAAGCCACCGCCGCCTCCATTCCGACCGGCGGTCGGCAACGTGCCTTCACCGAGTTCTGGCATTACTACTCGATGAACACCGGCGCCGTCATCGGCCTGGTCGTGTTCTCGGCTCTGGTGCTGATCGCGATTTTCGCGCCGCTGGTCGCGCCGCATTCGCCTGACGAGCAGTTTCGCGATGCGCTGCTGACGCCGCCGGTCTGGCAGGAGGGCGGCAAATCGATGTTTCTTCTGGGCACCGACGCTGTTGGCCGCGACATGCTTTCGCGGCTGATTTTCGGGGCGCGGTTCTCGCTGTTCATCGGTCTGGTCGTCGTGGTTTTCTCGCTGACCAGCGGCATCATCCTCGGCGTGCTCGCCGGCTATTTCCGCGGCTGGGTCGATACGCTGATCATGCGCGTCATGGACGTCATTCTGGCCTTCCCGTCGCTGCTTCTTGCGCTGGTTCTGGTGGCGATCCTCGGACCTGGCCTGTTCAACGCCATGCTGGCGATCGCGCTGGTGCTGCAGCCGCATTTCGCGCGGCTCACGCGCGCGGCGGTAATGGCCGAAAAGAACCGTGAATATGTGATCTCCGCCAAGGTGGCCGGTGCCAGTCATCTCAGGCTGATGGTGAAGACGATCTTGCCGAACTGCATGGCACCGCTGATCGTGCAGGCGACGCTGTCCTTCTCCAACGCCATTCTCGAGGCCGCGGCTCTCGGCTTCCTCGGCGTCGGCGCGCAGCCGCCGACGCCGGAATGGGGCACGATGCTGGCCACGGCACGCGAGTTCATCCTGCGCGCGCCATGGGTGGTGACCTTCCCCGGCCTCGCCATCCTCATTACCGTGCTTGCCATCAACCTGATCGGCGATGGCCTGCGCGATGCCTTCGACCCCAAGCTGAAGAGGTCGTGATCATGCCTCTTCTCGAAATCAAGAACCTTACGGTCTCTTTCGATACTGCCGCCGGACCGTTCATGGCGGTGCAAGGCATCGACCTGTCGATCGAGCCGCGCGAGGTGTTGGCGATCGTCGGTGAATCCGGCTCCGGCAAATCGGTGGCGATGTTGGCGGTGATGGGGCTTTTGCCGAATACGGCGACGGTGAAGGCCGACCGCATGGCGTTCGACGGTATCGACCTGCTTGAGCTCAGTCCGTCCGAGCGCCGCAAGATCGTCGGCAAGGACATCTCGATGATCTTCCAGGAGCCGATCGCCAGTCTCAATCCATGCTTCACCGCCGGCTTCCAGATCGAGGAGGTGCTGCGCTTCCATATGGGCATGGACCGCGCCCAGCGCCGGGCCCGCGCCATCGAGCTGATGAAGCTGGTCGGCATTGCCGATCCGGAAGAGCGGCTGAATTCGTTCCCGCACCAGATGTCGGGCGGCCAGTGCCAGCGGGTCATGATCGCCATCGCCATCGCCTGCAATCCGAAGCTGTTGATCGCCGACGAGCCGACCACCGCGCTCGACGTCACCATCCAGAAGCAGATCCTTGACCTCTTGGTCGGTCTGCAGGCCAAATACGGCATGGGCCTGATCATGATCACCCACAATATGGGCGTGGTGGCCGAGACCGCCGACCGCGTGATCGTCCAGTACAAGGGCCGCAAGATGGAAGAGGCCGACGTTCTGTCGCTATTCGAGCAGCCGAAGAGCAACTATACCCGCGCGCTCCTGTCGGCGCTGCCGGAGAACGCCGTCGGCGACCGGCTGCCGACCATCTCCGACATGCTGTTTGAACCAGCCCCCTCGGCTGCGGGAACCGGGTCTGCAACGGGAGCCGCGTCATGAGCGTGACGGTTCTCGAAGGCAAGAACATCGTGCGCGACTATCATGTCGGGGGCGGCCTGTTTCGTCCCTCGCGCACGGTTCACGCGGTCAAGGGCGTCTCGTTCAGCGTCGACAAGGGCAAGACGCTCGCCATCGTCGGCGAAAGCGGCTGCGGCAAGTCAACGCTCGCTCGCATCATCACGCTGATCGATCCGGCCACGGCGGGTGAGCTCTTCATCGACGGCAAAAAGGTCGATATCGCCAAGGATGGGCTGTCGAAGGAGATGCGCCGCAAGGTGCAGATCGTCTTCCAGAACCCGTACGGTTCGCTCAATCCGCGCCAGAAGATCGGCGATGTGCTGGGCGAGCCGCTGCTCATCAACACCGACACGCCGGCCAACGAACGGCGCGATCTCGCCATGAGGATGCTGAAGAAGGTCGGCCTCGGACCGGAGCATTACAACCGTTACCCGCACATGTTCTCGGGCGGCCAGCGCCAGCGCATCGCCATTGCCCGCGCGCTGATGCTCAATCCGAGCCTTTTGGTGCTCGACGAGCCGGTGTCGGCGCTCGATCTGTCGGTGCAGGCGCAGGTGCTCAACCTGCTCGCCGACCTGCAGGACGAGTTCAAGCTGACCTATGTCTTCATCAGCCACGACCTGTCGGTGGTGCGCTACATCGCCGACGACGTGATGGTCATGTATTACGGCGAGGCCGTCGAATACGGCTCGCGCGACGAGGTCTTTGCCGACCCCAAGCACAGCTACACCAAGACGCTGTTTGCGGCGACGCCGCGAGCCGACGTCGCCAGCATCAAGGCGAGGCTGGCGAAGAAGAAGGCCGCCTGACGCGGCGACCGCGGCACGCAGGCAAGCGTATTTCGACTCCGATCAGGACAGCCGGGCGATGACGACGCGCAACACCTCGCCGAAGCGCCGGACTTCCTCGATCGTGTTGTAATGCACCAGCGAGGCGCGGATGGCGCCGCTGTCCATGCTGAGGTTCAGGCGCTTCATCAGCCGCGGCGCATACATGTGACCGTCGCGGATGCCGATCTGCATCTCGGCCATGGCCTCGGCGATCATTTGCGGCGACAGCGTGCCGATGTTGAAGCAGAAGGTCGGCACGCGCTCGTTGAGGCGGGCTTCGTCGGCGACGCCATAGATCGTCGCGCCGCAATCCTTGAGCACGCCGAGCATTTCGCGCGCCAGCACCAGCTCATAGTCGCGGATGGCGTTCATGCCGGCGACGAGATTGTCGCGCCGCGACCGGTTGTTCTCGGCCAAGAAATTGCGGCCGATCGACTCGAGATAGCGCACGGCGGCATCCATGCCGGAGACGTTCTCGTAAATGAAGGTGCCGGCCTCGACTTTGTAGGGCGGCTCGTCGGGAATGAAATCCTCGCGGAAGGTCGGCAGCCGCTTCAGCGTCTCGAAGCGGCCCCACAAGAAGCCCATATGCGGCGAGAAATTCTTGTAGCCGGAGCAGACCAGATAGTCGCAATCCCAGGCCTGCACGTCGATCAGCCCGTGCGGCCCGTAATGCACGCAGTCGAGGAACACTTCGGCACCCGCCGCATGCGCAATATCAGCCACTGAAGCGACATCGACGATCGAGCCGATCGAATGCGCCGTCACCGTGCAGGCGACGAGCCGGGTCCGGTCGGAGACCAGCGGGCGAAGATCGTCGACATGGAGATTACCGTCGTCGCGCATCCGCCACCATTTGAATTTCGCGCCGGCCGACTCCAGCGCCAGCCAGGTGGCGATGTTGGCGTCATGGTCCATGTCGGTGATGACGATCTCGTCACGCTCCTGAAGCATCTGGCCGATGCCGAGGCTGACAAGACGGATGAACGAGGTGGCGTTCATGCCGAAACAGATTTCCGCAGGACTATAGGCATTGATCAGCAGCGCCACGCTTTCACGCGCGTCGGCGATCGCTTGATCGACTGCGACGCTGCGGCCGTAGCGGCCGCCACGCTGCACATTATGCGCGACCAGATGGTTGGTCACCGCGTCGAGCACGCTTTGCGGGATCTGCGCACCGGCGGCATTGTCCATGAAGATGAAGTCGCCGGCCTGCCGCAGGGCTGGAAACATGGCGCGGATCGTGTCGACCGGGAAGGCTGCGGAGACGTCGCTCGCATTGTGGATCTGATGCTTGTTCAAGATGGTCTCCTGCGAAGTGCCTGACAGATGGGGGAGCGAGAATTGACAGATGGGAAACTGGTGACGTCAGCGGGTCTTTTCGGTTTTGAAGCGACGTTCCAGCAGGCTGACGAGACGGACCATCGGCCAGAGAAAGAGGAGATAGACCAGTGCCGCGCCGATCAGAGGCGAGGGGTTGGCGTAGAGCGACTGCGCGTTGGTCGCTTCCTTCAGTAGTTCGGGCAGCGCCACGGTGGAGGCGAGCGACGTATCCTTGAACATCGAAACGCAGTTGCTGGTCATCGGCGGAATGACCACACGGATCGCTTGCGGCAGCACCACCTTGCGCAAGGTCAGTAAAAACGGCAGGCCGAGTGCCTGCGCCGCCTCGAACTGGCCGCGCGGAATGCTTTCTATGCCGGAACGGAACACTTCGGCCGAATAGGCCGCCATGATGATGGCGAATGCCGTCACCGCGGAGGTCCAGGACGACAGGCGTATGCCGAGGAACGGCAGCGCGTAGTAGATCAGGATCAGCACGACCAGCACCGGCATCGCCCGGAAAATATCGATATAGCCGACCGCCAACAGCCGCAGCGGCTTTGGCGCGTAGAGCCGCATCAGACTGATCGCCAGGCCGACGGGGATACCGATGCCGATGCTCAACAGCCCGAGCAGCAGTGTGTTCAGAAAGCCGCGCAGCAACGCCGGCAGGCTGGAGATCATGACATCGGCGTTGAAGAAGGTTTCGATCAGCGACATGGGGAGCATTCCCGAAAGATTTGGCGTCCCGCGACGCTAAAGCATGACTCCGAAACCCCGAAATCGGCTTCGGAGCGGATCATGCGTGAAAGAAGGGCTAAGGCGCCCGTTGCGCGTCCAGCAGGGGCGCAACGCTATCCCATGAAATTGTGCCGGCGTGGAAAGCCGGCACAATTTCAGCGGCTGCCGCTCAGGCCTTCGGCATCGGCATTTCCTTGACGGTCGAAGAATCGGTGGGTGCATCGCTGCCGAACCACTTCTTGTGGATCGCGGCCAGCGTGCCGTCCTTCTTCATCGCGGTCAGCGCGTCGTTCAGCTTGCCGAGCAGCGGGTGATCCTTGGCCATCATCAGGCCGTACTGCTCGCCGGTCTTGATACGCTCTTTCACGGCGAGATCCTTCATCCTAGTGAAGGAGTATTCGAGGCCCGGAATGTCGCTGACCGCGGCGTCGACGCGACCGGCGCTGAGATCGAGCAGCAGGTTCTGCTGCGTGTCGTAACCCTTTACCTCGCTGAACCCGCCGGCCTCCTGGTGCTGCTTGGTCCAGGCTTCCCCGGTCGAGCCGGACAGCACGCCGATGATCTTGCCCTTGAGGTCGGCCTCGGCCTTGATCGGGCTGTCGGCCTTGGCGGCGATACCCATGTCGGAATCATAATAGGGCTGCGAGAACGCCTGCGACTTCAGCCGCTCAGGCGTGATCGTGATCGACGAGATGGCGACGTCTATGCGCTTCGACGTGGTGGCGGCGAACAGGGCCTGAAATCCGAGATCGGCAATTTCCGTGGTCATGCCGATGCGCTTGGCCGCCTCGTTGACGATGTCGACTTCAAAACCTTCGAAGGTGCCGCTCTCGTTCTTGTATTCGAAGGGCGGATTGGTCGGATAGGCGCCGACATTCAGCGTCTCTTGGGCATAGGCGGTGGCTGGGCCGGCGGCGATGCCGAAGGCGGCAGCGAGAAGAAGCAGATTACGGCGAGTGAAGCTCATTTTCGTTCCCTCTGGTTCGGCCACTCCCTGTGGCGCTTTTCACTTCCGCCCCTTTCAGCGCCGTATTTTCCGGACACTGCAGGCGAGGCGGCGCCTGAAGTCAGGACGCGCGGCGTTGCCGCGAGCCGATCAACTGTTGCAGACGCTCCAGCAAGGCATTCACCGCGTCGTCCGTGGTGACCATGCCGGGCGACAGCCTGAGCGTCGCGCCGCGCGCGTCGCAGTAAAGTCGCTCACTGCGCAGCGTCGACACTGTCTTCACCGGGTCGACGCCTTGCGGCAAGGTCAGCATGACGCTGCCGCCGCGCCGGTCTGGATCGAGCGGTGAACGGACCGTCCAGCCATTGTCCAGCGCGCAGCCTATGATGCGCTCGGTCATGCCGGCGTTCTGCGCGCGGATCGCGTCGACGCCCGTTTCGGCCACCCATTCGAGGCCGGGCAGCGATGCGACGCTGGCCAGGATGGCCGGCGTGCCATGGTCGAAACGGCGTGCATCGTCCGCATATGTGAAGCTGTCGAGATCCCACGAAAATGGGTTTGGCTGGCTGAACCAGCCGCGAAGCTCGGGCCGGCAGACGGACAGCAAATCGGGCGTCACCTGCAGGACGCCGGCGCCCGAAGTGCCGCACAGCCATTTCAGCGAGGTCGAGACGACGAAATCGACCGGCGTCTTTGCGATCGAGAAGGGCGTCACGCCGACGCCTTGCGTGATGTCGACGCCGACGATGCTGCCCATCTCCCGACCATGCGCGGCGTGCCGCGCCAAGTCGCAGCGATGCGAGGCGGTCGAGGTGACGAAGGTCAGCAAGGCCAGGCCGACATCGTCCTGCCAGCGGGCGATGAAATCCTCGTCGCGCACCCAGCTCTCGCCGGGCCGCAGCGGCACCGTATCGAGCACGAAGTCGAAGCGGTCGGCCAGACCGGCGAGCAGGAAATGCAGGCTCGGAAAACAATCGGCCGCAACCAGCAGGCGCTTTCCTGCCAGGCGCTCGGACGGCAAAGCGCCGATCAGGCTGTAGAGCGCAGACGTGACGTTCTCGGCGGTGGTCAGTGTTCCCTGTGGCGCATCGATCAGCGCGCCCCAGGCATCGATGAAGCGCTGCCGCGCGGCCAGGCCCGACGGCCACTGGCCGTCATCTTCCGCCGACCAGATGTCCGAGAATTCCGACAGGGCAGCAGCCATGCGCTCCGCTTTGCCGGGAAACGTCCCGATCGAATGGTAGAGAAAATAACCAGACACTGCGTTTTTTTACTCCCTGTGATCATGTGATCACAAAAGGGAATACGGATCAATCGTTGCCCGCGAAGAAATGCGATTCAATAGCGAAGATCGGGACGATTTTTCCGGCCACGAGCGGTCGTGGGTCGGCACTTTCCGGCGTCGATCTTGCGTTCAACCCGCAGCGAAGATTCAGGAGGCCTTGCCGAATCCAGCGAACTCGACCGGCCTAGTTTCCGGCACGTCGGGGCAGATCGCGCGCAGCGTCTCTTGCGTCGTCCTGATGTCGGCAACCACCTCTTCGCGGGCGCGGGCAAAATCGCGATCTTTCAGTGCTGCGATGATCGCCGTGTGCCGCCCCGACGGCTCCATCGTGCCTGCTCGCATCAAAGGCGCGACATGGTTGGACAGCAGCCGCATATAGGGGCCGAAGCGCAGCCATAGCGTCTCAATCAACTGAAACAGCACGTCGGAGCCGGAGGCACGGTAGATGGTGAAGTGGAACTGCTGGTTCTTGGCGATCAGCTCGTAGATGCTGCCATTGCGCCCGATCGCCTGCTGGTCGGCGGTGATCTTCTCCAATGTGGCTATATCGGAAGTGGTCAGGCGCGGCGCCCCGAGCTCGGCCGCCAGCCCTTCGACGGCGACGCGCGCCCGGCAGAGGTCGTCGAGCCGCGCGCGGGTGACGACCGGCACGCAGGCCGAGCCGTTCTGCGATATCTCCAGCGCGTTCTCGGCGGCGAGCCGCCGCAAGGCCTCGCGCACCGGCATGTTCGAGGTACCGAAGGCTTCGGCCAGCGAGGCAATGGTCAGCACCTGGGCCGGATCGAAGCTGCCGACCATCAAGGCATGCCGAAGCTGCTGGTAGACGCCGTCCTGGACGGTCACGCGTCCCGATACAGGTTCAAATCCCAGAGCCACGATTTTTGGTTTCCTTGGGTTTCGACAGAAGCTATTTGCAAACGGCAGGCGATCGGGCCAGCCGGCGCGGATGTGATCATCTGATCACAAATTGCAGATACAGCCAAGCTGTCTGAGTGCACGCTGGAACAATCTCTCTCAGCCCCTCTCTTCCGTGAAGAAACTGGGGAGAAGAATGGCGCCAGCGTTGCGGCTCTCCCTTCTCCCCTTGCAGGGGGAGAAGGTGGCCGAGCGAAGCTCGGTCGGATGAGGGGTGTTCCAGGGAACGCGAACGCCTCATTCCTTCCAACACCCCTCAACCGTCTCGGCGCTGCGCGCCGATCCACCTTCTCCCACAAGGAGGGCTTTGCACGGGGAGCGAAGTGGAGTTCGGTGGTCAGTGGGGGCCTTTTTGAAGGCCGGCAGAGCGGTTTTCCGCGGCCCTTGCGAGGCCTTTGTCGGTTTAGGCAGCCATCCTGCCGGATTGTGGACGCACTCCTCCCTCATGTCCGCCTCTCATCGGGTGGATAGAGGACGCCAATCATGGTGCGCAGATTGTAAGCGCAGGCGGCCAGTATGCACTGCGTGCGGTTGGTGGCGAGGTTGAAGAAGCGCAGGCGTCGCATGCCGTAACGCTC
>NZ_RZTI01000092.1:0-24410 GCF_003997275.1 Mesorhizobium sp. M6A.T.Ce.TU.002.03.1.1 | reverse complement strand
GCCGCGGGCGGACATAGAGCGCGCCCGAGCCGCCATGGTTGCGGGCGGCGTGGTCGTGGCTGGAGACGAGCGGCCTGAATGCGGGTGTCGACAGCCAGGCCGGCACGGCGCGCCGCAAGACGCCGTCGCCGCCCGACGAGGAGCCTTTGCCGGTAATGACCAGCACATAGCGGATGCCGCCGGCATGCGCCCGGTGGAGGAAGGAAAACAATAGCGAATAGGCCTCGTCCTGGGTCAGGCCATGCAGATCGACGCGGCCTTCGATAGGCAGCCGGCCCTTCGACAGTTTTTCCAGCGTCGGTTCGTCGAGCGCATGTGAAACGTGCTGCGTCTTTGCTTTCGCCGCCGCGGCCGGAGCCATGGCCTGGGCACGCGGCGGTGGCTTCGTGTCATCACCGTTGTCCGGGCCGATATCCGGGATGTCGATGGCGGTCCTGCCCTTCAGCGGCTTGGCCGTGCGCGCCACCAGGTTCCACAGCACCCGGTCGTCCTCGCTCAGCCTGTCGATACGCCGGGTCATCGCCCCGCCCCCGGAACAAGCGAACGCGGTATCAGCGCGTAGAAATCGGCAGGATTGCGGACGACACCGGCGATCTCGCCGGCCGCGTCGCCCGTTCCGGCGAACAGGTCGCCACGGGCCGGCCCGGTGATGGCCGAGCCGGTGTCCTGCGCGATCATCAGCCGCCGGAACGGCTTTTTATCGAAGGCGGTCAGCGACGGCGCGTCGATGTAGAACGGCGTGCCGAACGTATGGAGCAGCCGGTCGACGGCGACGGAGCGGCCAGGCGCCAGCGGCACCTTGGCGGCGGCGATCGGCCCGAGTTCCGGGTCGTCGACCCCCGCCTCGCTGAAGGAAATCTCGCGGAAAAAAATATAAGAGCGGTTGCGCCACAGGATCTCGTCGATGCGATCCGGATGCGCCTTGAACCAGGCGCGGATCGACTGCATGGTCACCGCTTGCAGCGGGATTTCGTTTAGCTCGCCCAGGATCTTGCCCGGTCCGGTAAAGCGCTGGCCGGACTTGGCGGCATAGGTGACGCGGCAAAGCCGGCCGTCGCTCATGGTGAGCCGCGCAGAACCTTGCACATGGATGAAGAAGGCGTCGACCTTGTCGGCGAGCCAGGCGATTTCCAACCGCTTGCCGGCCAGGCTTTTTCCGGCCAAACCTTCGCCAGCAACCGCGCCGCGCTCGATCTCGCCGCGATCGAAATACTCGACCGGCCCGTTCGGCGTGGCGCGGCCGAAGGCGAGATAAGGGTCCATGCCGGGCGGCCGGTTGGCGTCGTCGATGTCGACGAGATCGGCCGGACGCGACAGCAGCGGCACCGTAAATCGCTCGGTTCGCACCGGTGAGGCGTCGACCACGGGTTCATAGAAGCCGGTGACCAGGCCGGCGCCGCCGTCTTCGGCCGTTATGTGCGCCGGGATGAAATGATGCTCGAAAAAGGCGCGGGCTTGCGCCCGGTCGGTTGGGACAACGGTGCGGGCTTCAGCGTAAGCTTCGGTGAAGCGGTTGAAGTCGACGCCGAGCCCGCCGGAGCGATAGGGTTTTGTCAGGACATGAAAAGCCGAACGTCGGAAAGCAGCGAACGCAGCCAGATGGTCGTCCTCGTCCCAACCGGGAAGATCGTCGAAGGATTTTTCGCCGAACGCCTGTGAAAGCGACACCGGAGCCTCGCCGTGGTCCGGGCTCAGTCTTCTTCTTCGGTGGCGACCAGCTTCCAGTTCGGGTCGCGCGAGCGCGTATCGCGGGCGAATGTCCAGACGTCCTTGACCTCGGCGACGGTCTCGGGATCGCCGTCGATGACGGCGCCGGCCTGGTCGCGCGTCGCCGAAATCAGCTCGCTGACGATGCGCAGCGTAATATGCGCCTCGCCGCCCTTCATCTCGGCGGAAACGATGTCGGCCTTGTCGATGCCGACGAAGGAAGACTGGATCTTTTCCGATTTCGCCTCGCGGTCGCCGATGGCCGCGACAAAGCCGTCATAGACCTCGCGCGACAACAGGTTCTTCAGCGTCTTGCGGTCGCCATCGGCATAGGCCATGACAATCATCTCATAGGCCATCTTGGCGCCGTCGACGAAGGTCTTGGGGTCGAATGTCGGATCATTGTCCTTGATCGTGCGCAGGCCCCTGTTGAGATCGGTGTCAGGCTTGGCGAAGGCGTCGATCGCCGCGTAGGCGTCGATGGCCGGCTCTCCCGGCGCTCGCTTGCGCGGCAGCGAGACCACATTCTCGGGTTTCTGGGCGGCGTCCTCGCGCGTCCGGCTCGCCGTATAGGGGTCAAAGGGCGGGCGCTCGCTGCCCGTGCGGCGGCCGAGCACGTTGCGCAGCTGGAAAAAGATCACAACCGCCGCAACCAAAAAGAAAATCGTGCCGAAGTCGAAGAATCCCATATCTTCCGCCAATCAATCCCTACTCCGGCCGGACCGCCCGGCCTAGCAATGGCTGCGGTCGCATAGCGTTCAACATTCAAAGCATATAGAACGCAAGGTGCCATCATTCAAATTAAAGGCAGGCATACCTATCTACAAGCTCCAGTGCCAGCGGCGATTGCTCGCCGGCCGGCAAAACATGGAAACGATCGGTCAAGATTTGCGTATTTCGCTGCTTCCCCTGTTCATTCTCGCGCTTCCGCTGCTGGAGATCGCCGGTTTCGTCGTTGTCGGCCGCCAGGTCGGCGCATTGGCGACGGTCGGCCTGGTGCTGGCCTCGAGCATCGCCGGCGCGCTGTTGTTGCGATACCAGGGTTTTGGCGTCATGAGCCGGGTCCGTGCCGAGATGGACGCCGGACGTGATCCAAGCCGCCAGCTCGCGCACGGCGCGATGATCGTGCTGGCGGCGATCCTGCTCATCATTCCCGGCTTCATAACAGACATTTTCGGCATTCTGCTGTTCCTGCCGCCGGTCCGCGACCTTGCCTGGCGCCTGTTGAAAGGCCGTATCGTGCTGGCGACCAATTTCGGCACCGGCGGTTTCCGCGCCCGGCAACGCGACAAGACCATCGATCTCGACGACGGCGACTATTCGCGCGGCGACGATCACGGGCGTGGACCGGATCACACTTCTCCCTGGCGCCGCCTCAAGGACGACTAGGTCGCCTCAAGGACGACTAGGTCGGCAAACGCCTCCGGAACGAATGCCCGGCAAACCTTGTCTTGTCATGCCGACCATGGTAGCGAACGCCCGATTTCAATCCGGTCAGCAACGCTGCCCAGGCAAAAGGACAACAGCTTATGGCCAGCAAAGACGACGCGCCGACCGGCGCGGCCAATGGCAACGGTGACGTGACGCAGCCTTCGCTCAACGTGCTCGCCCAATATGTGAAGGACCTTTCCTTCGAAAGCCCCGGCGCGCCGAACTCGCTGCGCGGCCGCGACAAGGCCCCCGGCATCGCCATCAACGTCAATGTCAACGCCAATCCGCTTTCGGACAAGCAGTTCGACGTCAATTTGACCCTGAACGCCAAGGCCTCCTTCGATCAGGAAGTGCTGTTCAACGTCGAGCTGGTCTATGGCGGTGTGTTCGCCATCAGCGGCTTCCCGCAGGAGCATATGCTGCCGCTGCTGTTCATCGAGTGCCCGCGGCTCTTGTTCCCGTTCGCCAGGCAGATCATCGCCGAGGCAACCCGCAATGGCGGCTTCCCGCCCTTGATGCTCGACCCGATCGATTTCGCCCAGATGTTCCAGCAAAAACTGGCCGAGGACCAAGCTGCCAGCAAGGTCCAGGTGAGCTGAAGCTATTGTAGAGCAGCCTCTGAAAGCCCGGCTTCGCGCCGGGCTTTTTGTTTGAGATGCCGGCAGGCCAGAGGGGAGTGCGACGGAGCGCTCCCGTCAAAATCACTATGCCGCGGAGCTCGCTTCCGGCGTAACGCGCAGCCAGAGCGCCTTTTCGCCTAAGGTGCCGACCATGCTCGCGTGCGCGGTGCGCTCGGCGTCGGTCACACGGGACGGCAGCGCTATCGGCCGCGCGCCGATGCTGATGTCGATATCGTCGACATTTCTCCTGCCGCCGGCGGGCGCCGTGGCACTGTCGAGGATCAGCGCCGCCTGCTTGCCGCCGATGAGTTCGATATAGACCTCGGCCAGCAACTCCGAATCGAGCAGCGCGCCGTGCTTGGTGCGACGGGCATTGTCGATGCCGTAGCGCCGGCAGAGCGCGTCCAGCGAATTCGGTCCCATCGGATGCTTGCGGCGCGCCAACGCCAGCGTGTCGACGACAAGTCCGGGATCGACGACCGGGTGGCCGAGCCGGCCGAATTCGACATTGAGGAAGGCGATGTCGAAAGTGGCATTGTGGGCGACCAGCTTGGCGCCGTCGATGAAGGCAAGAAACTCGTCGGCGATGTCGCTGAAGGTCGGCTTGCCCATGAGGTCGGCGGCGCTGATGCCATGAACCGCCTGCGCCTCCGCGTGAATTGGTCGTCCTTGCGGATTGATGTAATGGTGGAAGGTACGGCCGGTCGGGAACCGATTGACCAGCTCGATGCAGCCAAGCTCGATGACGCGGTCATCGCGGAAATCGAGGCCGGTGGTTTCCGTATCGAAGATGATCTCGCGCATCTAAACAGTCCGTTGGCTCCGGCGTCATTCCAGCCGAATCATGATGGGAACAAATTGGCAACATATTACGCCGGATGCAAGCGTCGTTAAGCAGGCTTCCCGGCCTTATCCCCGACCAGTTCGGCGACGATCGCATCGACCGCCACGCGCGCCGCATCAAAACCCTGTCCGGTGTCGATGATGAAATCGGCGCGCTTGCGCTTTTCGGCGTCGGGAACCTGCCTGGCCAGGATCGACGCGAGCTTCCCTTCGCTCATCCCCGGCCGCGCCAGCACCCGGGCGCGCTGGATTTCGGCCGAGGCGGTGACGACCACAACCTTGTCGACGCGGTCGCGGCCGCCGGTTTCGAACAGCAGCGGGATATCGAGAACGACAAGCGGCGCGCCGGCGGCCCGGTTCCTGGCCAAGAAGGCGTCGGCGTCGGCGCGGACCAGCGGGTGGATGATCGCTTCCAGCCGTTTCAGCGCGGCTGCATCGCCGAGCACCCGCTCGGCCAGCTTTGTGCGATCGACCGAGCCGGATCTGGTGGTTCCGGGAAAAGCCGCCTCCACCAGCGGAGCGGCCTTGCCGGTGTAGAGGCGATGCACCGCCTCGTCCGAATCGTGGACTGGCACGCCGGCCTCGGCAAACATCTTGGCCGTGGTCGACTTGCCCATGCCGATCGATCCGGTGAGGCCGAGCACGATCATGCCTTTCACTCCTTGGTAATTCCTTGGGCACCGAGATCGGCGACGATCATCTGCCGCAATTCGGCAGTGACCTCCGGCCTGATCCCGAACCAGCGCTCGAAGCCGGGCACCGCCTGGTGCAAAAGCATGCCGAGCCCGTCGACCGCCTTCAGGCCCCGCGCTTTGGCCGCGGCCAGCAACGGCGTTTCCAGCGGCACATAGACAATGTCGGTGACGATGGCATGGTCCGGCAGCCTGGCTGGATCGGCGGACAGGCCTTCATTGCCATGCATGCCGAGCGCTGACGTGTTGACCAGCAGGCCGGCATCGGCAAGCAGCTCGTCGGTCGCAGCCATGCCATGGGCCGAGACCCCGGCACCGAAACGGTCGCGCAGCTCCTGCGCCCTCGCAAGCGTCCGGTTGACGATGCGGATGTCGCTGACGCCGCGCTCAATCAGCGCGTGGATGACCGCGCGGGAAGCGCCGCCGGCGCCGAGCACCACCGCCGGGCCATTATTTGCCCAGCCCGGCGCGTGCTCGTCGAGATTGGCGGCAAAGCCATGGGCGTCGGTGTTGCCGCCCCACAGATATCCGCCCTCGAACCACAGCGTGTTGACCGCGCCGATCTGTTCGGCCGCATCGTCGCGGCGCGCCGCCAATGCGAAGGCGGCCTCCTTGTGCGGGATGGTGATGTTGCCGCCACGGTAGCCATTCGTCTCGAGCGTTCTGACGAATTCGGCAAAATCGTCCGGCGCGACGTCGATGGCCCGGTAGCTGCCGTCGATACCGTATGTCGCCAGCCAATAAGAGTGGATCTTCGGCGACCGCGAATGCGCCACCGGGTGGCCGGTGACGAAGGCCTTTTTCGCGGCCTCAGCCATCGATGGCTCCGAGCTCACGCAGCTTGGCCAGAACGGGCAGAAGCGGCAGGCCGACAATGGTGAAATAGTCGCCCTCTATTCTTTCGAACAGCTGGATGCCCTCGCCTTCGATCTGGTAAGCGCCGACGCTGGACAGCGCCTTGGCGCCGACACGCGCCAGATGGCGGCCGATGAAGGCCGGATCGAGTTTTCGCATGGTCAGGCTGGCGATGCCGACATGCCGCCACAGGACAGCGCCGTCGCGGGCCAGCACGACGGCGCTGTTGAGCTGATGGGTCTTGCCCGACAGCGCCAGAAGATGGCGGCGCGCGGCCTCCATGTCGGCAGGCTTGTGGAACACTTCGTCGCCGAGCGACAGGGTCTGGTCGCAGCCGAGCACCAATGCGCCGGGCTTTCGCTCGCTGACCTCGGTAGCCTTGGCCTCGGCCAGCACCAGGGCGACGTCCTCCGGCGAGATACCGCTGTCTTTTAGTGGCGCCTCAAGCGCGCGCTCGTCGACTTCCGCCGGAACCGCCTCGACCGCCACGCCGGCATGGACGAGCAGCGCCTTGCGAAACGGGCTGCCCGAGGCAAGGATGATTTTTTCGGTCATGGTTTTTCGTCCGGTCTTTCCTTCTCCCCTTTGTGGGAGAAGGTGGATTGGCGCGCAGCGCCAAGACGGTTGAGGGGTGTTGGAAGGATCGCTGTCGGTGCCAAGCTGGAACACCCCTCATCCGACCGAGCTTCGCTCGGCCACTTTCTCCCACAAGGGGAGAAGGAAAGGACCGCCCACAGCACAAGCGCCCGAACCCTACCGTGTCTTGCCGCGCAGGGCAACGATGGCCGCCGCCGTCTCCTCGATCGAGCGGCGGCTGACGTCTATCATCGGCCAGCCATGCCGGGTGCAGATCTGGCGGGCGTAGGCGAGTTCCTCGGAGATCGCGGCGCGGTCGACATAGTCGGTCGGCTCGTAGGCACTCGTATTGCCGAGGATGCGGTTCTGGCGGACCTGCGAGATGCGCTCCGCTGTGGCAATCAGTCCGACGATCAGCGGCTTCGTGGCGTTGACCAGGCTTTCCGGCACCGGCACGCCGAGCACGATCGGGATGTTGGCGGTCTTGATGCCGCGATTGGCGAGATAGATGCTGGTCGGCGTCTTCGAGGTGCGCGAAATGCCGACGAGCACAATGTCGGCATCATCCATATTGGCCGGCAGCTGGCCGTCATCATGCTCCATGGTGAAGTTGAGCGCGTCGATGCGGCGAAAATATTCGGCGTCGAGAACATGCTGGGCGCCGACACGGCGGCCGGCCGGTGTACCGAGATAGGACTGGAACACGGTCAGCACAGGTTCCAGCACGGAGACGCAAGGCAGGCCCATGGCGGCGCAGCGTTCGTCAATGCCGCGGGCGAGCTTCTGGTCGACGACCGTATAGAGGATGATGCCCGGCTCCTCCTCGATATCCTCGAACACTTTCGTCACCTGCTTCTCGGTCCGGATGAGCGGGTAGATGTGCTCGATGGCGCGCGCATCCTTGTATTGCGCAGAAGCCGCGCGGCCGGCCGCCAGCAGCGTCTCACCGGTGGCATCGGAAATCAGGTGGAGGTGAAAGAAGCTCTGGGGTTTGTTCACAGGGGTTCGTTCCAAGCTGTGGGCCGATGTGGATAAGGTCGGTCGGAAAGGTCGGTCGGTTTGGGGCGACTGTATCAGATGCCGGTTTGTCCACAATTCGATGCGCTGTCGGCTTCGTCGGGCGGTTGGGGACAAGTCCGGGGACGGGCTTTTTTGACTCGGCCCTATCCACAGGCCCATTTTCTTTGCGCTGGCGGCAACGCATTGACTCTAGTCGGAAATTTCCAACTGTCCCCAATCCCCTCCTATCCGGCAGAAGAAGCACGCGACAATATGCTGGCTGGCCTTTTCCGGGGCAAAGCGGGACAGGAGACAACCACCGATACCAACAGACTCTTAGAATCATAAGATTCCTAGAAATAGAATATTTAATTATAGAGAAGCCTGGAGAGGCGAGCGCCGAATGCCTGAAAACCGGATCATGCGGGACGTGTTGAAGGGCGAAGCGGTGTTTCCACCGCCGCTCTGGATGATGCGGCAAGCCGGCCGCTATCTGCCGGAATATCGGGAGACACGCAGGCGGGCCGGATCGTTCCTCGATCTCTGCTATAATCCCGACTTCGCGGTGGAGGTGACACTGCAGCCGATCGAGCGCTTCGGCTTCGATGCATCGATCCTGTTTTCCGATATCCTTGTCGTGCCGCATGCGCTGGGCCGCGACGTGCGCTTCGAGGAAGGGCGCGGGCCGTTACTGACGCCGATCTCGGCCACGGGGATTGCGGCTCTGGACGGGGAAACGTTTCACGTGAATCTCGAACCGGTCTATGAGACGGTCAGACGGCTGCGGGCAAAACTGCCCGATGAAACGACGCTGATCGGCTTCTGCGGCGCGCCCTGGACGGTGGCGACCTATATGATCGCCGGCCACGGCACCTCAGACCAGGCCCCGGCGCGGCTGTTTGCCTATCGTGAGCCGGCCGCTTTCTTGCAGCTGCTGAACGTGCTTGCCGATCATTCGGCCGCCTACCTCATCCGCCAGATCGAGGCCGGCGCTGATGTGGTGCAGATCTTCGACTCGTGGTCCGGCGTGCTCGATGAAGTTTCGTTCGAGGCTTTTTGCATCAAGCCCGTGGCCGAGATCGTCAGGCAGGTGCGAGCCGTTCATCCCGATGTTCCGATCATCGGCTTTCCCAAGGGCGCCGGCGCCCACTACCGGAGCTATCGCCAGAAGACCGGCGTCACGGGACTGGGGCTCGACTGGACCGTGCCTCTAACGGCGGCGCGTGAATTGCAGCGCGACGGCGCCGTACAGGGCAACCTCGACCCATTGCGGCTGGTGGCCGGCGGCAAGGCTCTAGCCGACGGCGTCGACGCAATCCTGAAAGCACTGCGCGATGGACCGCTGATCTTCAATCTCGGCCATGGCATCACGCCGGAAACGCCGATCGCGCATGTCGAGGCGATGGTCAAAATGGTGCGGAGCGCGTCATGACGATGATGGGGAAAGGCTCTGTGGAAGGTGGTGCCGGCGCAATGCGCCGCGCTGCGATCGCGATCGCGGTTTTCCTCGTGTTGGCCGGGCTTCTGTTCGTGTTCGGACCTGATGATTTCTATCCCTGGGCAAAGGCGGTCCACGTCATCGCCGTCATCTCGTGGATGGCGGGCATGCTCTATCTGCCGCGGCTGCTGGTCTATCATGCCGATGCTAAAGGCTCCGTGCAGTCGGAAACCTTCAAGGTGATGGAGCGGCGCCTGCTGCGCGGCATCATCAATCCGGCGATGATCATTACCTGGGCGTTCGGCCTGTGGCTGGCCTGGAAAGGCTTTGGTTTTCAGGGCGGCTGGCTGCACGCCAAGATCGCTGCGGTGCTTTGCCTCTCCGCCGTTCATGGTTATCTGGCCGGCGCGGTTCGTAAATTCGCGGAGGACCGTAACGAAAAACCCGCGAAGCACTGGCGGATCATCAATGAGATACCCACATTGCTGATGATCATCATCGTCGTGCTGGTCATCGTGAAGCCTTTCTGAGGCTTTGATGACCTGCAAAAGGCGGCTTGCTCTTTCAGTCGACCGACGATAAAAGACGGGTCTTCCTTCCCGTCATGCGCCGCCCATTCATCGCTTCGGCCGCGCCCGGCATTTGTCGCATCCCGCCGATATTTTCCCAATGCTTACTCACTCAGAGTCCGTCTAATGATGCAAGAAATGAAACTCGCAGAGTTCAAGAACAAGAAACCGCCAGAGCTGATCGCCTATGCCGAATCGCTCGAGGTCGAGAACGCCAGCGTCATGCGCAAGCAGGAGCTGATGTTCGCGATCCTGAAGAGGCTGGCGACCCAGGATATCGAGATCATCGGTGACGGCGTGGTCGAAGTGCTGCAGGACGGTTTTGGTTTCCTGCGCTCGGCCAATGCCAATTACCTGCCGGGTCCGGACGATATCTATATTTCGCCGTCGCAGATCCGGCGATTCTCGCTGAAGACCGGCGATACGGTCGAAGGGCCGATCCGCAGCCCGAAGGAAGGCGAGCGCTATTTCGCGCTGCTCAAGGTCAACACGATCAATTTCGACGACCCGGAAAAGATCCGCCACAAGATCCATTTCGACAATCTGACGCCGCTTTATCCGACCTCGCGGCTGAAGATGGAAATGGACGTTCCGACCTCGAAGGACATCTCGGCCCGCGTTATCGACCTGGTGGCGCCGCTCGGCAAAGGCCAGCGCGCCCTGATCGTGGCGCAGCCGCGCACCGGCAAGACGGTGCTGTTGCAGAACATCGCCCATTCGATCACCACCAATCATCCGGAATGCTACCTGATCGTGCTGCTCATCGACGAGCGGCCGGAGGAAGTCACCGACATGCAGCGCTCGGTGAAGGGCGAGGTCGTCTCCTCGACCTTCGACGAGCCGGCGGTGCGCCACGTCCAGGTCGCCGAAATGGTGATCGAGAAGGCCAAGCGCCTGGTCGAGCACGGGCGCGACGTCGTCATCCTGCTGGATTCGATCACCCGCCTCGGCCGCGCCTACAACACCGTGGTGCCGTCATCCGGCAAGGTGCTGACCGGCGGTGTCGACGCCAATGCGCTGCAGCGGCCGAAGCGCTTCTTCGGTGCCGCCCGCAACATCGAGGAAGGCGGCTCGCTGACCATCATCGCCACCGCGCTGATCGACACCGGCAGCCGCATGGACGAGGTCATCTTCGAAGAGTTCAAGGGTACCGGCAACTCGGAAATCGTGCTCGACCGCAAGGTGGCGGACAAGCGCATTTATCCGGCCATGGACATCCTCAAGTCCGGCACCCGCAAGGAAGACCTGCTGGTCGCCCGCCAGGACCTGCAGAAGATCTTCGTGCTGCGCCGCATCCTGGCGCCGATGGGAACGACGGACGCCATCGAGTTCCTCATCGACAAGCTCAAGCAGACCAAGACGAACGCGGATTTCTTCGATTCGATGAATACGTAAGGTTGGTTGAGGGGCCGGGAATCGGCACTCAACGTATTGGAGATGACCAATCGTTGATGCCGGCTCCGCCCCTCATTGCCCTGCCGGGCATTTCTCCCCGTAAACGGGGAGAAAGAGGCTGGCCGGAACCCTGGCACTTTTTCTGCAACGCTGGAGATTGGCGAAACCGCCGATGAGAGTGTCCCTCTCCCCGTTTACGGGGAGAGGATGCCGGTAGGCAGCTGAGGGGCAGCGCAAACACCCGGAACAGGTGAGGGCAAATACAAAATCTGCGACGATTGCCCCGCGTCTCTGGCACCTCACCTATCCGCGCCGCAACCGCTGCTCAAGCTCCTCTGCATCCGTTATCACCGGCAGGCAGACCTGCCCCGTACACAGCCAGGCGCCGGGCTTGTCGGTTGGCGGCAGGACGCCGCCTGGCAGCATCGGCAGGTTTGTTGCCGAGCCGACCGGCACAACATTGTCGATCCGGCGCGGGTCGGGATTTCGATTCGCAACCGGAACAAGCCCTGGATTCTCCGGGCTGTCCACCAGCACCAGTTTCAACGGCTCGATCGCTAAGGCGCAGGCGTTGACGACACCCGCCTGGCCATAGGCCTGATGCGCCGCCCGGCCGGCTGCGTGCTCGGCGACCTTCCAGGTCTTGTCCTGCAATTCGAGATCGCCGGAAAGCGATGACAATCGGACCATGGCCTCGATGATCTGGCCGGTGGCCGACGGAATTGCCTCGTCGACATCGCCCCTGATGCGGATCGGCACGTCGCTGCTGTCCGATGCGGTGAGATAGTAGCCGGTGTCGTCATCGTCGCGATGCCATTGGTCGAGCTGCGCGATGAATTGGCCGGACAGCTCGGCGTAACTCGATGTGCCGGTAGCCTCGAACAATGAGATCGCGGCGTTGGCCATGGCGGCGTAGTCGCTCGACAGCGCCGGGAACAGCTTCTTTGCGCCAAGCATCGAATGCGGCAAGCGGCCGTCTCGGCTGGCGCTGGCAATGGCAGCGAAGGCCTGTTCCGCCGCCTCGATCCAGTCGATCCGTTTCAGGGCGCGCCCGGCTTCGGCGAGAGCCGCGATCACCAGGCCGTTCCAGTCGGTCAAGATTTTCCCGTCCCGCCCGGGCCTGACGCGCTGCTCGCGGGCTGCCAGCAATTTTTCTTTTAACGGAGTGAGCCGGTCGCGATCGACCACGCTTTGCGTTTGCTGCGCTCCGGTCTGGTGGATGATTGGCTTGCCCTCCCAGCCATGTGGGCCGGAAAGCGTGAAGTGTTTGAAAAACAACGCTGATTCATCGCCAAGAGCGGTTTCGATCTCATCCCTGCTCCAGGTGTAGAACAACCCCTCCTCGCCCTCGCTGTCGGCGTCGAGGCTGGCGGCGAAAGCGCTGCCATCGACGCGCATCTCGCGCAGGAGCCAGTCGATCGTCTCTTCGATTCGTACCCGGAACAAATCATTGCCCGATGCCGCATAGGCCCAATTGCACAGCCGGATGAGCTGGGCGTTGTCGTAGAGCATCTTTTCGAAATGCGGCACCAGCCACTCGGCATCGGTCGAATAGCGGCTCAGCCCGCCGCCGATATGGTCGTAGATCCCGCCCGCCAGCATCTTTTCGAGGCTGAGCAGCACGGCGTCGCGATGCGATGTGCTACCGTCGCGCAGCCACGACAGCCAAAGCGTCTGCATGAAAGGCGCGTTGGGGAATTTGGGCGCGCCGCGCAGGCCGCCGAGATCCCTGTCGATCATGCCGTCGATGCCTTGGGCAAGGTTCGCGAGCGTGTCGCGGTCGAGCACGGCCTTGGCATGCGTGCCCGCCAGCCGCGCCTCGACATGCGTGGTCAGTCCGTCGGCGCTTTGGTTAACGCTTTCTTTCTTCTCCCGCCACGCCTTGTCGACCGCCTCCAGCACCTGGACGAAGCCCGGACGGCCGTAACGCGCCTCGCGTGGAAAATAGGTGCCGCCCCAAAATGGCTTTCCGTCCGGCGTCAGGAACATGGTCAGCGGCCATCCGCCCTGCTCGCCCATCGAGGACAGCGCGGCCATATAGATCTGGTCGATGTCCGGCCGCTCCTCGCGATCCACCTTGATATTGACGAAGAGACGGTTCATGACGGCGGCGACGTCGTCATTCTCGAAGCTTTCGTGCGCCATGACATGGCACCAGTGGCAGGCGGCGTAGCCGACCGAGAGCAGGATTGGCCGCTCCAGCGCCTTTGCTTCGGCGAGCGACGCCGGCGACCACGCCCGCCAATGCACCGGGTTGCCGCTATGCTGCTGCAGATAGGGGCTGGCCTCTTCGGCAAGTAGATTTTGCGCGGGCAGATTTTGCGCGGGTAATGTCACGGTCGGGCACTCGGCGAATTGTCGATGAATAAGCGAAGCTAGGGCGGTTGTGCTGGGTCGGCAAATGATTTCAAGTGATTCCATTGTTGCCCTGTCGAGCGGCCGCCTGCCCGCCGGCGTTGCCGTGATCCGCATTTCGGGTCCGCAAAGTCGATTCGTTTTCGAAACGATTGCCGGTCCAGTGGTTAAGAACCGTGTTGCGGCCTATCGCAAGTTCAGGGCGCCGGACGGATCGGTGCTCGACAGCGGCCTGGTCGTTTTCTTCGCGGGACCGAACAGCTTTACTGGTGAGGATATCGCGGAATTCCATGTCCATGGCGGCCGCGCCGTGGTGGCGAAGATGCTGGAGACGATCGCCGGCTTCGATGGCGTCAGGCATGCCGAGCCGGGCGAGTTCACCCGCCGCGCCTTTCTTAACGGCAAGGTCGACCTGGTCGAGACCGAGGCGCTGGCCGATCTCGTCAACGCCGAGACGGAGGCGCAGCGGCGCTTTGCCGTGCAGAATGCCGAGAGCGTGCAGAGCGAGCTCTATCTGGGCTGGCGGGGTCGGCTCATCCATGCGCGGGCGATGATCGAAGCCGAGATCGATTTTGCCGACGAAGACGATGTGCCCGGTTCCGTTGCAGAGACGGTCTGGTCGGATGTGCGCGCGATGATCGACGAGATCGAGCGTCATGTCGAAGGTTTCCGAGCCGCAGAGATCATCCGCGACGGGTTCGAGGTCGTCATCCTCGGCGCGCCGAATGCCGGCAAGTCCAGTCTGTTCAATGCGCTGGCCCGGCGCGAGGCGGCGATCGTCACGGAAGAGCCCGGCACGACCCGCGATCTGCTCGAGGTGGTGCTGGACCTGGAGGGGATGCGCGTCAGAGTGACCGATACCGCCGGCCTGCGCGAGACGCCCGGCAGGATCGAGGCGATTGGCATCGAAAGGGCAAGGAGCAAGGCCGGAACCGCCGATCTGTTGCTCGTGTTGGAGGATATGGTGGACCCGGTCCCGATCGGCGCAATACCGGCCGATATCCCGACATTGAGGATCGGGACAAAGGTCGATTTGCTGCGAGATGAATCGCTTGCAACGCGCTACGACGCGGTCATCTCGACCAGGGACGGAACAGGGCTGGCGGAGCTGCTGGCGGAGATCGGCCAACGCGCCGCGGCGCAAATCGGCCAGGCCGGCGATGTCCTGCCGTCGCGGCTGCGGCACGTCGAGCTTCTCAATGAGGCGAAACGCTTTCTGCTTGCGGCGGTGGCAGGGGATGAGCGCGGGCAAGAGCTGCGGGCCGAGGAATTGCGGCTGGCAGCTGATAGGCTTGGCCGGATCGTTGGGGCGGTCGATGTCGAGGATTTGCTGGACGTAATCTTCTCGCAGTTCTGCATCGGCAAATGACTCACGTGAAACACTGGGCGGAAAGACTCACGATGATTCACGTGAAACGCTGAGCGACCACGTCGAAGGCATTGTTTCACGTGAAACGGTTCGCCGGGCAATCGCTTTAGGTTGAGTCCGCTCCTCACTGATTCCGGGGCGAGCCGTGGCGCGCCGGCGCTAGAGCTTTGTGCGGTTCTCCCTTCTCCCCTTGTGGGAGAAGGTGTCGCCGAAGGCGATGGATGAGGGGTGCTCCAGCTTGGCTGCGACGGCACTCCGTCCAGCACCCCTCAACCGTCTTGGCGCTGCGCGCCAATCCACCTTCTCCCACAAGGGGAGAAGGGAAGACGGCGCCGGCTTCGCCACTTCTTCGAAGAGATTTGCCCGCCAAGCTCCACCTATTCTTGACACCACGTTCTGACGGGCACATGTGTCGGTCGACTTGAATGCGGGATTCTGAAATGACCGATCACTATGATGTGGTTGTGGTGGGCGGCGGCCATGCTGGTTGCGAGGCGGCCAGCGCTGCCGCGCGCGCCGGTGCCAAAACCGCTCTGGTGACGCTGCGCTTCGAGACGATCGGCGTCATGTCCTGCAATCCGGCGATCGGCGGGCTAGGCAAGGGGCATTTGGTTCGCGAGATCGACGCCATGGACGGGCTGATGGGGCGCGTCGCCGACGCGGCCGGCATCCAGTTCCGTCTGCTCAACCGCCGCAAGGGGCCTGCGGTGCGCGGGCCGCGCACCCAGGCCGACAGAAAGCTCTATCGGCTCGCCATGCAGGCGGCGATTCGCGAGCAGGCCCGTCTCGACGTGGTCGAGGGCGAGGTCCTGGATTTCGAAATCGACAATGAGCGCATAGCCGCGGTGCTGCTGGCGGATGGCCGCCGGCTTCCCTGCGGCGCCGTGGTGCTGACGACCGGCACTTTCCTGCGCGGGCTGATCCATATCGGCGAGAAGAAGATCGTTGCCGGCCGCATGAACGAGCAGGCCAGCCTTGGCCTGTCGGCGACGATGAGCAGAGCGGGTTTCAAGCTCGGGCGGCTGAAGACCGGCACGCCGCCGCGGTTGGACGGGCGCACGATCGATTGGGCGTCGCTGGAGAGCCAGGCGGCGGACGAGGATCCGGTGCCGTTCTCGCTGATGACCGACCGCATCGACAATCCGCAGATCCATTGCGGCATCACGCGCACGACGGCGGCGACGCACGAGCTGATCCGCGCCAATCTGAGCCGTTCCGCCATGTATTCCGGCTCGATCGAAGGGGTCGGGCCGCGTTACTGTCCGTCCATCGAAGACAAGATCGTCAAGTTCGGCGACCGCGAAGGCCACCAGATTTTTCTGGAGCCGGAAGGGCTGGACGATGACACCGTTTACCCCAACGGTATTTCGACCTCGCTGCCCGAGGACGTTCAGATCGACATTCTGAAGACCATTCCTGGCCTTGAGCGTGCCATCATGCTGCAGCCCGGCTATGCCATCGAGTATGATCACGTCGATCCGCGCGAGCTTAAACCGACGCTGGAAACCAAGCGGATTGGCGCTCTTTTCCTGGCCGGGCAGATCAACGGCACCACCGGGTATGAGGAGGCCGCCGCGCAAGGGCTGCTTGCCGGCCTCAACGCTGCGCGGCAGGCTTCGGCAAGCGACCAGATCGTGCTCAGCCGCACGGAGGCCTATATCGGGGTGATGGTCGACGATTTGACCAGCCGCGGCATTGCCGAACCCTATCGCATGTTCACTTCGCGGGCCGAGTTCCGGTTGTCGCTACGGGCCGACAATGCCGATGAGCGGCTGACGCCGCTGGCGACGAAGCTCGGGATCGCTTCACCGGAGCGGATGCAGCGCTTCAACGATGTCATGCAGGAGCTTGAAAAGGCGAGGGACCTTGCGCTTGGAACGACCATGACCCCCAACGAAGCGGCGCGCCATGGGCTGGAGATCAACAGGGACGGAGTGCGTCGCTCCGCCTATGAGTTGCTGGCTTATCCCGGTGTCGATATCGCCTGGTTGGCCCGAATCGCTCCCGAATTTGGCGCCATCGGCGCCAAAACGGCAGAGCGCCTCGAAACGGAGGCGAAATATTCGGTTTATCTCGATCGCCAACAGGCTGATGTCTCGCAGATCAGGCATGAGGAAAGCCGGCTGATCCCGGCTTCGCTCGACTTTGCTTCTGTGCCGGGCCTGTCCAACGAGCTGAAGCAGAAGATGCTGGCACGGCAGCCGCGTTCCATCGCCGACGCACAGCGGATGGAAGGCATGACCCCGGCGGCGCTGGCGATCATTGTTGCCCACGTCCGCAATTCCGAGGCTGCCGCGCGAAGGAATGTTGCGTGAATGCTGCCTCATGGGTGAGCCTGCAAGAGGCTGCAGGTCCGGTTTCACGTGAAACATTCGATCGCCTGGTCGAGTTCGAGACGGTCTTCCAGAAATGGAACCGCCGGATAAACCTGGCGGCGCAATCTACGCAGGCCGATGTCTGGCGCCGCCACATCCTCGACAGCGCGCAGCTTGCGCGAATCAAACCGGACGCAAAGCGCTGGGTCGATCTCGGCTCGGGCGGCGGTTTTCCCGGCCTGGTGCTTGCCTTCCTGCTTGCCGAGCGTGACGGCGCCAGCATCGATCTGATTGAGAGCAACCGGAAGAAAGCGTCGTTCCTGCAAGCGGTCGTCGGGCAGTTCAATCTGCCGGCGAGAGTCATCGCGCGGCGCATCGATGATGCCTATCCGCTTGTTTCGACACCTCAAATCGTCACGGCCAGGGCGCTGGCGTCGCTTCCGACGTTGCTTGACCTATCGGCGCCGTGGCTGACGGCGGGCGCGCGCGGCCTGTTCCACAAAGGCCGGGATTACCGCGCCGAAGTGGCAGAAAGCGCTCAACGATGGTCGTTCGATCTGGTAGAACATGCCAGCGCGACCGACGCTCATGGCGTCATCCTCGAGCTGTCTGATTTGCGCCAACTGACTTAGATCGGCGACCTCGGAATGAATTTCTGGCATAGACCCATGATGAAGAATGGCCCCCGAATCATCACCGTAGCCAACCAGAAGGGCGGCGTCGGCAAGACGACGACGGCCATCAACCTGGCCACGGCGCTGGCGGCGATCGGCGAAAAGGTGCTGATCGTCGACCTCGATCCGCAAGGCAATGCCTCGACAGGCCTTGGCATCGACCGCAAGGACCGGACCGTCTCGTCCTATGACGTGCTGACCGGCGAGCTGGATCTGGAAGCAGCGGCGATCCCGACGGCGGTGCCCGGGCTGTCGATCGTGCCGTCGACGCTTGATCTACTCGGCATCGAGATGGAGATCGCTTCCGCACCCGACCGGGTGCTCAAGCTGCGCAATGCTCTCCGTGCCGCGAGCGAGCGTGGCGCGCCATTCGGCTATGTGCTGATCGATTGTCCGCCATCGCTCAATCTGCTGACGCTGAACTCGATGGCGGCGGCCGATTCGGTCCTGGTGCCGCTGCAATGCGAATTCTTCGCGCTTGAAGGCTTGAGCCAGTTGCTGGAGACGGTCGAGCAGGTGCGCCGCTCGATCAATCCCGATCTGATCATTCAGGGCATCGTGCTGACCATGTATGACGGCCGCAACAACCTCGCCAACCAAGTGGTGCAGGATGTGCGGGCGCATATGGGCGACAAGGTCTACGAAACCGTCATCCCGCGCAATGTGCGTGTCTCCGAGGCGCCGTCTTACGGCAAGCCGGCGATCCTCTACGACCTCAAATGCTCCGGCAGCCAGGCCTATCTGCAGCTTGCCTCCGAGGTGATCCGCCGCGAGCGCAAACTGCGCGCCGCCTAATGCATCGGGATTGCGACTTGCAGAAGATAATTCGATACCGAAACGATCTGGACAGACGATGAGCGAAGACCTTTCAAGAAAAAGACTGGGGCGGGGACTGGCCGCGCTGATCGGCGAAATCGATCGTCCGGCAGCAGTGGAAAAGCAAGGCATGAATGCCGACGGCAAGGTGCCGATCGAGTTCCTGAGCCCGAACCCTAAAAATCCGCGCCGGCATTTTGGCGACGCCGACCTGACCGATCTTGCCCAGTCGATCCGCGAGCACGGCGTGGTGCAGCCGGTGGTGGCGCGGCCGTCGCCGACGCAAGCTGGCCGCTACGAGATCATCGCCGGCGAGCGGCGCTGGCGCGCGGCGCAGCGCGCCGGGCTGAGCGAGATTCCGATCATCGTGCGCGACGTCAACGATCGCACCGCACTCGAGCTGGCGATCATCGAAAACGTCCAGCGCACCGACCTCAATCCGGTCGAGGAGGCGATGGGCTACCAGCAGTTGATCGACGATCACGGCTACACCCAGGCCGATCTCGGCCAGGTGATCGGCAAGAGCCGCAGCCATGTCGCCAACACGCTGAGGCTGCTGAAGCTGCCGGACGTGATCCGCGACATGCTGGTCGACGGCGCGCTGTCGGCCGGCCACGCCCGCACATTGGTGACGGCAGAGGATCCGGCGGGCCTGGCCAAGCGGATCGTCGAGGAGGGGCTTTCGGTGCGCCAGGCCGAAGCGCTGGCGCAGATGCCGGCGGGCGCTCCAACCGTAAAGCGACAGCCTGCGGAACCGGCGCAAAAAGATGCCGATACGCTGGCGCTGGAAAAGCTGATGACCGACACGATAGGCATGATCGTCACGATCGAGCACAAGGAACGCGGCGGCGTGCTGCGCGTCGCCTATCGGACATTGGACCAGCTCGATGAGCTCTGCCGAAGGCTGAAGCAGGAGCGGTAGGTGCTGAGGTACGCCTGTTTTTAGCCGGCAAATAATCTTCGGCTTAGGAGCAACCCGGCAGACATCTTCGCCCTGGTAATACAACGAGGGTTGGCGAATGCCGGCCCTTCCTTTTTCCGTGCGCTGGTGATTGGCGAAATCGCCGAGGCTGCTGATCTCCCCCCTCGAGGGGGAGATGGCCGGCAGGCCAGAAGGGGTCGTCTCACATCAAGCGCCTACGTCGTCTGTCGTCGCGAAAGGCGTCGGCATTCCACGCGCTGGGACCCCCTCTGTCGCCTTCGGCGACATCTCCCCCTCAAGGGGGGAGATCATCCGCGCTGAGCCAGCCTTGCACTCTCCACGGCAATGCCGAGCAGCGCTTGCCGTGCCAGCGCGACCGACAGGTCCGGCCGTCGGCGCGTCTGCAGGACCGCCGTCTGCAGCCTGGTCAAAGCGCGGCCAAGCGCCTCGCTGTTCCAGCGTTCGAGGGCCTTCTCCACCAGCTTGCGCCTGGTAAAAAAAACCGGCGGGCGCGCCGCGGCAACGACCGAAGCGGCGTTGCGGCCGCCGGTGTCCATCTGGCCGCGCATCGCCTGGATCGCCTGCAGCTGCCGCATCGCCGACGACAGCACCAGAAAAGCCTGGCCGCCGGACTGGCAGTGGCGGGTGAAGGCCATGTCGAAGTCGCCGACCTTGCCTTCGAGCAAAGCATCGACGGCGTCGTCGAAGGAGAGACCGGAGACGTCGCCCGATGTCGCCTTGACGTCGTCGAGGCCGATCTCGGTCTGGCCGTGGGCGTAAAGCACCAGCTTCTCGATCTCGCCGCGCGAGGCCAGCCGGTCACCGCCGAGGTTCCGGCGCAGCGCCTGGCGCGCCTCCAGCGTCATCGACATGCCGGCCTTGCGCAATTCGTCGTCGATGACCGTGTCGATGTCGCGGGCCTCGTCGGCGTAGCACGGCAGCGCCATGGCAATGTCGGCCGCCTCGACGATGGCGCGCAGGCCGACGCCTTTCTTCAAGTCGCCGGCTTCAATGAGTATGATCGCATCCTGCGCGGGCTCTGATGTCAGCGCCTTGACGTCGTCGGCAAGCGCCTTCTGGCCGCTGGCGTTGCGCACCCAGAGCAGGCGCCGGTCTGAAAACATCGGCACGGTGCGGGCTTCGTCGAGCAGGCGGCCCTCGTCGCGATCGACTTCCGAACCGTCCAGCCTGACCACCGAGAACGGATCGTCGAGCGGCAGGCCGGTTTTGCCGGCAAAGGCCTTCGCCCGCTCGGCGACGAGCCCGCGATCGGGCCCGTAAAGCAGGACGATCGAGATGCGCGGATCCGGCCGCGCCAACCACGAATCGACCTCGTAACCTTTCTTCTGTGCCATGCGGGGATGGTTAGCATGATGCGGGCGCGGGGTGAACGGCGGGGCTCCTTCTTCCTTCTCCCCTTGTGGGAGAAGGTGGATTGGCGCGCAGCGCCAAGGCGGTTGAGGGGTGCTGGACGGCGCGCCGTCCTTGCCAGGCTGGAACACCCCTCATCCGACCGAGCTTCGCTCGGCCACCTTCTCCCACAAGGGGAGAAGGAGACGCCGCGCGAAGCCCCTCAATCCGCCGAGAATTGCTCATCTGGCGGGAAACCCGGCGCAATCATGCGCCAAATTGCGCGTGGCGGCGGAAGATCGACAAGAAATTTCGCCGACATATCTTCATCTTGGCGAGTGCTGGCCGGTGCGTCGCTGGCCTGAAGCCTTGCCCGACGAATTGGCACTGGTCCGGCGGTGTGCAACTATCGCGCCAAGGCAACATTGGAGGACGAAGGTCATGGCCGATGCAGGAATGTTGCGCTTCCATGTGCCGGAGCCGGAGGTGCGGCCGGGCGGGACGCCGGATTTCTCTGACGTGACCATCCCCAAAGCCGGCTCGGTGCCGCGCCCGGGGATCGATGTCGATCCGCGCACCATCCGCGATCTGGCGTTTTCGATCATCCGGGTGCTCAACCGCTCCGGCGAGGCCGTCGGGCCATGGGCCGGGCTGCTTTCCGACGATGAATTGCTGGAAGGGCTGCGCCACATGATGACGCTGCGCAGCTTTGACGCCCGCATGCAGATGGCGCAGCGGCAGGGCAAGACCTCCTTCTACATGCAGCACCTCGGCGAAGAGGCGGTGAGCTGCGCCTTCCGCAAGGCGCTGGCGCCGGGCGACATGAACTTTCCGACCTATCGGCAAGCAGGGCTGCTTATCGCCGACGGCTATCCGATGGTCACGATGATGAACCAGATCTATTCGAACGAGGCCGACCCGCTGAAGGGGCGGCAATTGCCGATCATGTATTCGTCGAAGGAGCATGGCTTCTTCTCGATCTCCGGCAATCTGGCGACGCAATATATCCAGGCGGTCGGCTGGGCGATGGCTTCGGCGATCAGCAATGATTCGAAGATCGCCGCCGCCTGGATCGGCGACGGCTCGACCGCCGAGTCCGACTTCCATTCGGCGCTGGTGTTCGCCTCGACCTACAAGGCCCCGGTCGTGCTCAACGTCGTCAACAACCAGTGGGCGATCTCGACTTTTCAGGGCATCGCCCGGGGCGGCTCCGGCACTTTCGCCGCGCGCGGTCTCGGCTTCGGCATTCCCTCGCTGCGGGTCGACGGCAACGATTACCTCGCCGTCCATGCGGTGGCGAAATGGGCCGCCGAGCGGGCGCGGAACAATCTCGGGCCGACGCTGGTCGAATACGTCACCTACCGCGTCGGCGCGCATTCGAGCTCCGACGATCCGTCCGCCTACCGGCCGAAGGCCGAGTCCGACGCATGGCCGCTCGGCGACCCGATCGTCAGGCTGAAAAACCACCTCATCCAGCGCGGCGTCTGGTCTGACGAGCGCCACACCCAGGCCGAGGCAGAAATCCTCGAAACGGTGATCGCGGCGCAAAGGGAGGCCGAGCGGCACGGCACGCTGCATGCCGGCGGCAAGCCCTCGGCGCGCGACATGTTCGAGGGCGTCTATGCCGAGATGCCGCCGCATCTCAGGCGCCAGCGCCAGCAGGCAGGGGTCTGACCATGCCAAGGCGGACCATGATCGAGGCGATCCGCGACGCCATGGACGTGTCGATGGCGCGCGACGAACGCGTCATCGTGTATGGCGAGGATGTCGGCTTTTTCGGCGGCGTCTTCCGCTGCACGCAGGGCTTGCAGGCGAAGTACGGCAAGAGCCGCTGCTTCGATGCGCCGATCAGCGAAGCCGGCATCGTCGGCTCGGCCATCGGCATGGCCGCCTACGGCCTAAAACCTTGCGTCGAGGTGCAGTTTGCCGACTATGTCTATCCGGCCTACGACCAGATCGTCTCGGAGGCGGCGCGGCTGCGTTACCGGTCGAACGGCGATTTCACCTGTCCGATCGTGGTCAGGATGCCGACCGGTGGCGGCATCTTCGGCGGCCAGACCCACAGCCAGAGCCCGGAGGCGCTGTTCACCCACGTTTCCGGCCTGAAGGTCGTCGTGCCGTCCAATCCGCACGATGCCAAAGGCCTGCTGATCGCGGCGATCGAGGATCCCGATCCGGTGATCTTCCTGGAGCCGAAGCGGCTCTACAACGGCCCGTTCGACGGTCATCACGAGCGCCCGGTGACGCCGTGGTCGAAACATGACCTCGGCGAGGTCGCCGACGGCCATTACACGGTCCCGCTCGGCAAGGCGGTGATCCGGCGGCCGGGTGCCGCTGTCACCGTGCTCGCCTATGGCACGATGGTCTATGTCGCGCAGGCGGCGGCCGAGGAGACCGGCATCGACGCCGAGATCATTGATCTGAGAACCCTGCTGCCGCTCGATCTCGAGACGATTGTCGCCTCGGTGAGAAAAACGGGCCGCTGCGTGGTCGTGCACGAGGCGACGCTGACATCGGGGTTTGGCGCCGAGCTGTCGGCGCTGGTGCAGGAAAATTGTTTCTATCATCTGGAAGCGCCGGTGGCGCGGGTCGCCGGCTGGGACACGCCCTATCCGCACGCGCAGGAGTGGGATTATTTTCCAGGTCCCGCCCGGCTTGGCCGGGCCTTGCTTGAGACGATGGAGGCCTGATGATGGGAGGCAGAGCAATCGCTTCGGACCAATTGCCAACCATGGCGCCGCCCCTCATCTGCCTGCCGGCATCTTCTCCCCGTGAGGGACGGGAAGAAGGGGCTGGCCGCCACGCAGGCGATCCCCCTCTCCCCGTTCTTCACGGGGGTCCGAAGGACGGGCGAGACAAGCGGCTCGCCCCGGAATGGGCAGGGGTGAGGGGCAGCGCAAACGCCTCGGTAGCGGAGGCCTGACGATGGGCGAATATGTAATCAAGCTGCCCGATGTCGGCGAAGGCGTCGCCGAGGCCGAGTTGGTCGAATGGCAGGTCAAGGTCGGGGATCTCGTGCGCGAGGACGCGGTGCTTGCCGCTGTGATGACCGACAAGGCGACGGTCGAAATCCCGTCACCCGTCGACGGCGAGATCCTGTGGCTTGGCGCCGAGATCGGCGACACGGTGGCGATCGGCTCGCCCATCGTCAGGTTGAAAGTGGCGGGAGAGGGTAATGTGAAGGCAGGTGCGGAGTCAGGAGGCGAGGCGGGCGCCAAGAGTACCCCCACCCCTAGCCTTGCCGGGGCGAGCCACGGGTCTCGCCCGTCCTTCGGACCCCCACAAGGGGGAGGGGGACGCGCTTCGGCTCCCGAGGCCGACGTCAAACCAGCCCTGGGTTCATCCGGAAAAGTTTCAGTGCATGGTGCACCGGCGACGGAATCCCCCTCCCCCTTGTGGGGAGGGGTTAGGGGTGGGGGTACTGCGCCCGTCAGCGCGCCGCGCCCCGAAGGTGAAAAGCCGCTGGCGTCGCCCGCTATCCGCC
>NZ_RZTI01000091.1:0-24504 GCF_003997275.1 Mesorhizobium sp. M6A.T.Ce.TU.002.03.1.1 | reverse complement strand
GGCGGGTTGCTGGTCGTCGACGAGGCGTTCATGGATGTCGGTCCGCTGGGCGAAAGCCTGACCGGCGATGTCGAGCAAGGCGGCATCGTCGTATTGCGATCCTTCGGCAAGTTCTTTGGCCTCGCCGGGCTGCGGCTTGGCTTTGCACTGGCCGACACGCTGACGGTCGAGCGGCTGGAGGCGCAGTTCGGGCCATGGGCGGTCGCCGGACCGGCGCTCGAATATGGGATCCGCGCACTTGCGGACACCGGTTGGCAGGCCGAGATGCGACGCCGTTTGGCCGAGGATGCGGCGCGGCTCGATGCGCTGTTCGGCCGCTTCGGCGTGCCTGTCGCCGGCGGCACCACGCTGTTCCGCTATGTCAGGCTGACGGACGCCGCCGGCCTGTTTTCGGCACTTGGCGAGCGTGGCATCCTGCTTCGTCATTTCTCCGGCCGGCCGCATGTGCTGCGCGCCGGGCTGCCGGGTCCGGAGGAAGAATGGCAGCGGCTCGAATCGGCTCTTGCCGACTGGGCGCAACAGCGCGACGATAACGCCTAAGGCGCGTCGCTTTAAACGGATTCATGCGACGCGCTTTAAGTTCTTGTTCTTATGCATGTCGTTATCGCAAAACCGCTGCGCACTTTTTGCGCGACATGCATTAGGAGATCAAGCAATGATCCATGTCTGTTCACTGTCGAAGGTCGAGGAAACGGTCGCGAGAACCGGCGCCGAGCGGCTGCTTTCCCTGCTGGCCGCCGGCACCGAGGTAATGCGCCCGGCCTCGATCACCAGGGAAAACCATCTGCATCTGGTCATGCACGACATCGCCGTGGCGCAGGACGGCATGACCATGCCGGGCGAGGAACATGTCCGCGGCCTGCTCGATTTCGCGCGGCAATGGGATCGTGCAAGGCCGCTGGTCGTGCATTGCTATGCCGGTATCAGCCGTTCGACGGCCTCGGCCTATATCATCGCGGCGGCATTGGCGCCGAAGCGCGACGAGGTCGAGTTGGCTGAGACGCTGCGGGCGCTATCGCCCTCGGCGACGCCCAATCCGCGACTGATCGCAGTTGCCGACGCGCTGCTTGATCGCAACGGCCGCATGAGCCGCGCCATCGAGGCGATTGGGCGCGGCGCGGACGCCTTCGAAGGCACGCCGTTCGCGCTGAAGATCGACGGCTGATTCTGGTCAGAACCTGATCCATCCCGATCTGGATGGGCTGCGCCTGTTTTCATCCAAGCTATTTGATGACCCTTTCCATGTACCGCGTAGCTTTCTCCAAGCCCTTCGGTGCCGGTTCGAACGGTTCGCACTCTTGAAAGCCGAACTGGCGGTAAAGGGTGATCGCATTCGTCATGAATGAAACTGTCACTAGGTTCACCTTTTGGCACCTGGACTGCTCGATAGCATCGAGCGCCGTCGCAAGTAGGCGGGCGCCTACGCCTTTTCCTCGTTCTTCCGGACGCACGAAGAGCTTAATGATCTCGGCAACATCTCCATGACTGACGTAGCCGACGCAACCTAAGGCGACAGAGCCAGCCCGAGCGAGGTACATGCCTGTGCTGGGCGAGGTGCATTTCTCCAACAAGCTCGCGGCATCGTCAGAATAGTAGGCGGAAATCACATCTTCGGACGGAAGTCCGTGCACGCCGCATTGTGCAACGTCCCATTGGCCCATCTCCGCGATGAGTGCGCCGGCTTCATGGAAGTCAGCAAGGGTCAGTGCCTTTGTGACGACAACCATCGCGCACCCATGGATGTGAGACTAGAAGCATCCGGCGATACTTTACTTTACGCACGGTCTGGAAACTAGCGCCATCAAAAGTGGCTGTCTGCCTTGAACCTCAAGCGCGGCGTGTGCAGAAATCCGCATTTTGGCTCACCTTGACCTGAAACAGACCCCTAGGCCAGCCAATCGACCAGCTTGGCCTTGCGCAAATCCTTCAGCAGGCTGATGAAACCGTCGGCCTGATGGATGGCGGTAAGCCTGCCCTTTTCGGCCGTTGCAATGCTGGCATCGCCGACCACGCCGTTCGGGTTGAGATCGGTAGCGATCCAGGCGAAGGCGTGCGTTCCGGTGTGGCGCAGCAGCGAAAATTCCTTTTCGGCGCGGGCGACGTTGGACACGAAATTGTCGGCCTTTGCCATGTCGACCAGATCCGGCCGGAAATGCAGCATCAGCGAGGTCTCGACATCGCCGCCATGAATGCCCTGGCGGTCCTCAAGCGCGGTATACATGCCGGCCGGCCGGCCAAAGCGCTGCCAGCTGGTCTTCACCGCCAGCATCTTTGCACGCACGCGCAATTCGCGCGTGATGATGCCCATGATCTCCTCGTTGCCGCCATGCGAGTTCACGACGATCAGTTTCCTGATGCCGGCGCGCGCTATCGACAGGCCAAGCTCGGTCCACGCCTCGATCAAGGTCGCCGCCGGCAGAGTGATGGTCCCCGGCGCATGCAGGTGCTCGTTCGACTTGCCCACCGCCTGGACGGGCAGGATGCGGATGTCGAGATCACCCGGCAGGCGGGCGATCATCGTGTCGAGCATGCCGTTCATGATCGAGGTGTCGGTCGAAACCGGCAGATGCGGGCCGTGCTGTTCGATCGCCGCCACCGGCAGAACGGCGATCGTCGCCTCCGGGTCGATGGTGGCGTATTCGGTGGTCCGGTAATCGCCCCACCACACGCGTCTTTTCGCAACGGTCATGTTATGCCTTTTTCGACAGACTGGCCTTTTCGATAGGCCGGCCTCTTCGATGCAGACCTAGCGCGGGAAGGATCGCCTGTCGATCACCCTGCCGCGATGACCTCGATCTCGACCTTGAATTCCGGCCGGGCGAAACCGGACACGATCATCAGCGTCGAGGCGGGCGCCGGGCTGGTGAACAGGCGGTCGCGGACGTCCATATAGGGCCTGAGGAAAGCGCGGTCGGTAACATAGGCGTTGATGCGGACGATGTCTTGAATTCCGAGCCCAGCCTCGCCGAGGATCGCCGCTATGTTTTGGAAACAGAGTTCGGCCTGGGCGCCAGCATCCTCCGGGATTTGATCATCCACCGTGATGGCGACCTGTCCCGAGCACAACACCAGCCTCTTGCCCGGAGGCACCTCGACGCCATGACTATAGCGGGCGAAGGGCGGCTTGATCGATTTCGGCGTGAGGAATTTGAACATGACGATCTCCAGTCTCCGCCAGCCTAAAGCGGGATTGGTGGCCCCTTCAAGATGCAGTGCATGCTATCAGGGCGATTGTGGACAGGCGTTCAAAAAATAGGCACGATGCCTCCGGTACAGCATGACCAGTCCGGCCTTCGCGCACCACCGTGGCGCAAGCGGGCGGTCCCGGCGATGGCATGTGTCTTGCTTCTTGAATCGATGGTGCCGAGCCCGGCGCGTGACGCGCCCGAGCCAACAAAGGGTGGTGTGGATGGACGGAAACCTTAAGATTTCGGCTGGTGCGATCGTGCTGGTTGCCGCGAGCACGCTGAGCGCGGCAGCAAATGAGAAGGTCACCTTCGGCACCAACTGGCTCGCCCAGGCCGAGCACGGCGGCTACTATCAGGCGGCCGCTGATGGCACCTATGCCGCTTGCGGGCTCGACGTAACGATCATGCAAGGTGGCCCGCAGGTCAGCGGTCGGCCGCTGTTGCTCGCCGGCAAGATCGACTTCTACATGGGCGGCAACATGCTGCAGGCTTTCGACGCCGTGCAGCAGGAGATTCCGCTGCGCGTGGTCGCTGCCTCCTTCCAGAAAGAACCGCAGGTGATCATGGCCCATCCGGGTCAAGGGCTCGACAAATGGGAGGATCTGAAGAACGCGGACCAGTACATCATCGCTGACGAAGGTGCACAGAGCTTCTTCCAATGGATGGTAACGGAATTCGGCTTCGATCCGGCCAAGCGCGTGCCCTACACCTTCAACCCCGCACCTTTCATCGCCAATCCAAAATCGATCCAGCAAGGCTACGTGACGTCGGAGCCCCATGCCGTCGCCAAGGAAGGCGGCTTCCAGCCCAATTTGTTCCTGCTCGCCGACTACGGCTTCGACACCTATGCGACGACGATCGAGACCATGCAGGCCACGATCGACAAGCGGCCGGAGGTGGTTCAGTGCTTCGTCGATGGCTCGGCCAAGGGCTGGTACAACTATCTCTACGGCGACAACGCTGCCGCCAACGCGGCGATCAAGAAGGATAACCCCGACATCAGCGACGAACAGATCGCGTTTTCGATCGAGCAGATGAAGAAATTCGGCATCGTCGATTCCGGCGACACGGAAAAACTCGGCATCGGCGCGATGACCGACGCGCGCATCCAGAGCTTCTACGACAAGATGGTCAAGGCCAAGGTCGTGCCGGCCGATATAGACATCAAGAAGTCCTACACGCTGGCTTTCGTCAACAAGGGCGTCGGGATCGACCTGAAGAAATAGCACCCGGGCATGATGCAGGAGAAAGTGGCGCAAGCGCCGGCGAGCGCATCGGGCACGGGTCCGATGCTGTTGGCGCTGCGCGGCGTCGGCAAGGTCTTTTCCAACGGTGTGACAGCGCTCAGCGCCGTCGACCTGACGATCCGGGAAGGCGATTTCCTCAGCCTTCTCGGGCCCTCCGGCTGCGGCAAGTCGACGGCGCTGCGGCTGATTGCCGGCCTGTCGACGCCGAACTCCGGCCTGCTCGACTGGCGCGGCAGCAGCTCTGTCGATCGCTCTGACATCGGCTTCGTCTTCCAGGAGCCGACGCTGCTACCCTGGGCCGATGTCTTCGACAATATCTGGCTGCCGCTGCGGCTGAAGGGCGTGTCGCGGGCCAAGGCTGCGCCTGTCGTGATGGAGATGCTGGCGCGGGTTCACCTGACCGGGTTCGAGAACGCGGTGCCGCGCGAGCTTTCCGGCGGCATGAAGATGCGCGTCTCGATCGCCCGCGCCATGGTGACCAAGCCGCGCGTTCTGCTGATGGACGAGCCGTTCGCAGCACTGGACGAGATCACCCGCTTCAAGCTCAACAACGATCTTCTGGAGCTATGGCAGGACGAGCGTTTCACCGTCGTCTTCGTTACCCATAGCGTCTTTGAAAGCGTTTTCCTCTCCAACCGCGTCGTGGTCATGGCGGCGCGACCGGGCCGGGTGTTCAAAGAACTCGCCATCGATGCGCCCTATCCGCGCAACGAGACCTTCCGTACCTCGCCCGACTATGCCGCGCTCTGCCGCCAGGCATCCGATGTGCTGATCGGCGCCATCAACTCAACCGCCGGACCCCATCATGACGGCCATTGAAGAACACGCACTGACGCTCGACCCCGAGGAGGCGCGTCGCGTGCGCCAGGAGCGGCTCGAGCAGATCGGCCGATGGGTGCTGCCGCTGGCGATCATGATCCTGGCGATCTGGCTGTGGGATCGAATCTGCGTCTGGAACGACATTCCGAAATATATCCTGCCGCGCCCCGGTGTGGTGCTGCAAACGCTGTTCGACGATGCCGGGCTGCTGTTCTCCTCGCTGCTGGTGACGCTCAAGATCACCTTCCTCAGCCTGCTTCTGGCCGTCATCGGCGGTGTCGGGCTGGCGGTGCTGTTCGCGCAATCGAAATGGGTGGAGATGTCGTTCTTCCCGTTTGCCATCGTCCTGCAGGTGACGCCGATCGTCGCGATCTTCCCGCTGATCAACATCTATGTCGACAACCAGACGACGAAGCTTCTGCTGTGTGCCTGGATCGTCGCCTTCTTCCCGATCCTGTCCAACACCACACTCGGCCTCAATTCCGTCGACCGCAATCTGCGCGACATGTTCAAGCTCAACGGCGCGACCCGCTGGCAGCAATTGCGTTATCTCAGGCTGCCGGCGGCGATGCCCTATTTTCTCGGTGGGCTGAAGATCGCCGGCGGCCTGTCGCTGATCGGCGCGGTGGTGGCGGAGTTCGTCGCCGGGGCCACCGGCCAGTCGTCGGGGCTTGCCTCGCGCATCATCGAGGCCGGCTACCGGCTCAACGCACCGCGGCTGTTCGCGGCGCTGATCCTGATCTCGTTCACCGGCATTCTGATCTTCCTGGTGCTGTCGCTGATCTCGCATCTCATTTTGCGGCGCTGGCATGAAAGCGCGCTGAAGCAGGAGCGGTAAGGTGGGTGAAATGTCTGCGCGAAACACCCCCCTCTGTCCTGCCGGACATCTCCCCCTCAAGGGGGGAGATCGGCTGCATGTTTTGTTTTCGCCAATCTCGGACGCGGCAAAGGAAGCGCCTCGGTCGAAGCTGCCAATCTCCCCCCTTGAGGGGGAGATGTCCGGCAGGACAGAGGGGGGTAAGGCTTGATACCGGCCTCTGGTTCTTATCATCTTGCGAACGTCCGACTTCATGCGTCACTGACGCCGGGCCTTGCCGCAGCCTTCGACGCCGACGGGTTTGCGCTCGCCAATATCGCCGTCGCCGACGGCAGGATTTCCAGCGTCGTCGCGCATCGCCAGTCCAATACACCGGCAGGCACGATCGACCTCGGCGGCCGCATCGTCATGCCGTGCTTTGTCGACTGCCACACCCATATCGACAAGGGCCATATCTGGCCTCGAAAACCCAATCCCGACGGCACGTTCATGGGCGCGCTGAATGCCACCGGCGCTGACCGCGCTGCCCGTTGGAGCGCGGACGATGTTGCCCGCCGCATGGATTTTTCGCTGCGCTCAGCGTACGCGCACGGCACCAAAGGCCTGCGCACCCATCTCGACAGCGTCGCGCCGCAGGAGGAGATCTCCTGGCCGGTGTTCGAGACGATGCGGGAGCAATGGCGCGGCCGCATCGAGCTGCAGGCGGCCTGTCTGCTCGGCATCGAAGGCGTGCGCGACGGGAAATGGTTCGAAGGATTGGCCAAACGCGTCGCCGCGGCCAAGGGCGTGCTCGGCGTCGTCACCTACATGCTGCCGGACCTGGAAGAGCTTCTCGACCAGGTGTTTGCGCAGGCGATCAAGCATGGCCTCGACCTCGATTTCCATGCCGACGAGACCGACGCCGCCTCGGCGATCTCGCTGAAGAAGATCGCCGAGGCGGCACTATGGAACGGTTTTGAGGGAAACATCCTTGTCGGCCATTGCTGCTCGCTGGCACGCCAGCCCGATCTCGATGTGCTGGACACGCTGGACAAGGTGGCGAAGGCGCGGCTCGCCGTGGTGTCGCTGCCGATGTGCAATCTCTATCTGCAGGACCGGCGGGCTGATAACACCACGCCGCGCTGGCGCGGCGTGACGCTGCTGCACGAGATGAAGGCGCGCGGCATTCCAGTGGCCGTCGCCTCCGACAACACCCGGGACCCGTTCTACGCCTATGGCGATCTCGACATGCTGGAGGTCTACCGCATGGCGACGCGTATCCTGCATTTCGATCACCCGGTCGGCGATTGGCCGCAAGCGGTGACTTCGACGCCGGCCAAGGTGATGCGGCTCGATGGTTTCGGCATGCTTGCCGCAGGCAGCGCGGCCGACTTCGTCGTCTTTAGGGGGCGGAGCTGGACGGAATTGCTGTCGCGGCCCGAATCGGATCGCATCGTGGTGCGCGATGGCCGCGCCATCGAGCGCCACTTGCCCGACTATGCCGAACTCGACGAGCTGATGGTGAAATGATGGACATTTCGGCACTGAAGCGCGACCTCGACGGTCTGAAGATCGACGACCATCCGGCGATCGTCCAGCAGAAGAGCCGCGATTTCTACTGGTACAGCCCGGTGCTGAAGCAGCAGCTCGACCATGTGACCGGCGACCTGATCGTGACGCCGAAGACGGAAGACGAGGTGATCCGCGTGCTCGCCGCCTGTCACCGGCATGGCATTCCGGTGACGCCGCGCGGCAGCGGCACCGGCAATTATGGGCAGGCTATGCCGCTGTCCGGCGGCGTCGTGCTCAACCTTGCCGAGATGAATACGATCAAGACGATTGCGCCGGGCCGCGTCGTGACCGGGCCGGGTGCCGTGCTTGCCGACATCGACAGAGCGACGCGGGCGCATTCCGGACAGGAGCTTCGGATGTCGCCGTCAACCTACAACACGGCGAGTATAGGCGGCTTTGTCGCCGGCGGTTCAGGCGGCATTGGCTCGATCCGCTGGGGCGGGCTGCGCGACCTCGGCAATGTCATCAGGCTCAGGACCGTGACGATGGAGGCGGAGCCTCGCATCATGGATCTTACCGGCGAGGAGGTGCTGAAGGTCATGCATGCCTACGGCACCAACGGCATCATCACCGAGGTCGAGATGCCGCTGACCGCAAGCTACGACTGGATCGATGTCATAGTCGGCTTCGACGATTTCATGGATGCAGCCGGTTTCGGCAATGGTCTTGCCATCCAGGATGGCATTCTGGCGAAACTGATCACGCCGATCGCCGCTCCGATCCCCTATGACTATTTCAAGCGGCACCAGAAATTGTTCCGGCGCGAGCAAAGCATCGTCGTCTGCATGATCGCGTCGCATGCGATGGATGCCTTTGTCGCCCTCACCGCACGCAGCAAGGGCGAGATCGTCTTCCGCGCCGACAAGGAGGCCGATCTCAAAGGCCTGCCGCCGGCCTATGAGCTGACCTGGAACCACACGACGCTGCGTGCCATCAGGGTCGACTCGACGATTACTTATCTGCAGACCCGCTATCCCTCGCCGGATCACCTCGCTTACGTCAAGGCGATGATCGATCGCTTCGGCGACGAGGTGCCGACGCATCTCGAATTCATCCGCTTCGATGGCGCGATCGGCGTGGCCGGACTGCCGCTGGTCCGCTTCACGACAGCGGAGCGGCTCGACGAGATCATCCGCATCCATGAAGACAATGGCTGCTGGGTCTTCAATCCGCACCGCTACACGCTGGAAGAGGGCGGCATGAAGCAGACGGACGAGGTGCAGCTCGCCTTCAAGCGCGAGACCGATCCGCAAGGGCTGCTCAATCCCGGCAAGATGATCGCCTGGGAAAACCCGGACTACGACTATCGCTCGGGCAAGTCGTTCCTGTTCAAGGGGTTGGAGAAGGCGGGTTGAACGATGACGAGCGTGTGGCGCTGTACCCCCCTCTGGCCTGCCGGCCATCTCCCCCTCAAGGGGGGAGATTGGCAGTTTCTACGCCTCGATCCCCTTGCCGCGTTGGTGTTTGGCAAAACCGATGGTGACGGCCAATCTCCCCCCTTGAGGGGGAGATGCCCGGCAGGGCAGAGGGGGGTGCCTCGCGCCAACCTGCGAGCACTTCAATGAAAATCCTCGTGCTCTACGCCCATCCGGTCGAGGCCAGCTTCAATGCCGGTTTGCACAAGGTGATCGTCGAGCGGCTGACGGCCGCTGGCCATGCCGTCGACGATTGCGACCTCTATGCCGAGAATTTCGATCCCAGGCTGACGCGCGCCGAACGGGTCAGCTATCACGACGAGCGCGGCGCCGCTGATCCGGCGGCCGCTTATATCGAGAGGCTGCAAAAGGCCGAGGCGCTGGTGCTGTCATTCCCGGTGTGGAACTACGGCTATCCGGCGATCCTGAAGGGGTTCTTCGACCGCGTTTTCCTGCCTGGCGTGTCGTTCAAGCTGGTCGACGGCAAGGTGAAGCCGTCGCTGCACAACATCCGCAAGCTGGCGGCGGTCACCACCTATGGCGGCAGCCGGCTCCATGCAATGCTGATGAGCGACCCGCCGCGAAAGCTGGTCAAGCGTGTGTTGCGCGCCACGGTCAAGCCAGGCGCCTCCGTTTCCTATCTCGCGCATTACTCGATGAACCTGTCGACCGATGAAACGCGGAAAAGATTCATGGCGAAGGTCGCCGCCAGCATGGATGCCTTCTGATGCGGGTCCTGGTGGTTTACTGCCATCCTGTGCCCGAAAGCTTTTGCGCCGCGATCCGGGATAGTGCCATCGAGGTGCTGAAGGCGAGGGGCTGGGAGGTGCGGCTGCTCGACCTCTATGCGGAGAATTTCAATCCGGTCATGGGCTGCGGCGAGCGACGCTCCTACAATGAGCATGCCCCGCAGGACCCGGCGCTCAAGCCGCACATCGACCACCTAAACTGGGCCCAGGCAATCCTCTTCATCTATCCGACATGGTGGTACGGGCTGCCGGCAATGCTGAAGGGGTGGCTAGACCGGGTCTGGGCGACCGACGTCGCCTTTAAGCTACCAGCGGGCAAAGGACGGATTCAGTCGCTGATGAGGCATGTGACGAAGATCGGGGTGATCACGACCTGCGGCGCGCCGACCTGGTGGAGCGTCGTCGTCGGACAGCCGGGACGCAAGACAATCCTGCGCGGCATGCGGGCGCTCTGCGCCACCCGCTGCAAGACGTTCTTTCTGGCCCACTACCTGATGGACGCGTCGACGCCAAAGACGAGGGCGGCATTTCTGGAGAAAGGAAGAAAGAAGCTGGAGCGCTTCTGAGCTACATCCGCACTCGTTCCGCTTTCGGATCGTACATCGGCTTCAGCGACACTTCGGCGGCGAAGCGCTCGCCGGCGATCTCGATCTCGTAGGACGACGACAGCACATCCGCCTCGCTCTCGCCCTGGCAAGGCACGTAGCCGAGCCCAACGGCGCCGCCGAGATGGTGGCCGTAATTTCCCGAGGTGACCGGGCCGACAATCTTGCCGTCGCGCAGGATCGCCTCATTGTGGAAGAGCAGCGGCTCAGGGTCTCTCAGGCGGAACTGCACCAGGCGCCGGTTCAATCCGGTCTCTTTCTTCCTCAGCACGGCATCGCGGCCGAGAAAATCTCCTTTGCCGGCCTTCACCGCGAAGCCGAGGCCCGCCTCCAGCACATTGTCTTCGTCGGTGATGTCGTGGCCGAAATGCCGGAAGGCCTTTTCGATGCGGCAGGAATCCAGGGTGTGCAGACCGCAGAGTTTTAGGCCGACGTCGGCGCCAGCCTCAGCTATTGCCTCGAAGACATGGGCGGCCTGGTCGGTCGAGACATAAAGCTCCCAGCCGAGCTCGCCGACATAGGTGACGCGGTGAGCACGGGCCAGTCCCATGCCGATTTCAATCTCCTGAAACGTGCCGAATGGATTGGTTTCGTTGGAGAAATCGTTCGGGCTCAGCTTTTGAATCAATTTTCGCGAGTCCGGCCCCATCAGGCAGAGAACGGCTTCTGCAGCGGTCACATCGGTGATGACGACGAATTCATCGGTGAGGTGCTTGCGCAGCCAGGCCAGGTCGCGCTGCAGCGTCGCGCCGGGCACGACGAGGAAGTACGCCGTTTCCGACAGCCGCGAGACGGTGAGGTCGCTCTCGATGCCGCCGCGCTGGTTGAGCATCTGGGTGTAGATGATCTTGCCCGGCGCCACGTCCATGTCGTTGGCGCAAAGCTTCTGCAGCAATGCACAGGCGTCGCGGCCCTCGACACGGATCTTGCCGAACGAGGTCATGTCGAACAGGCCGACGCCGTTTCGGACCGCCAGATGTTCCTCGCGCTGGTTGTCGAACCAGTTCTGCCGCTTCCAGGAATAGCGGTATTCGTGCTCCTGGCCTTCGCGGGCGAACCAGTTGGCGCGTTCCCAGCCGGCGACTTCGCCGAACACCGCGCCGCGCGCCTTCAGATGTTCGTGTAGGGGAGAGCGTCTCACGTTCCGTGAAGTCGCCATCTGGCGGTACGGGAAATGGTCGGCGTAGAGCAGGCCGAGCGTCTCGGAGACGCGCTCTCTGAGGTAACGGCGGTTCTTCTGGAACGGCTGGGCGCGGCGGATATCGACCTCCCACAGATCGAACGGTGCCTCGCCATCGTTGATCCATTGCGCCAGGGCCATGCCGGCGCCGCCGGAGGAGACGATGCCGATGGAATTATAGCCGGTCGCCATCCAATAGCCGGAAAGCTCCGGCGCCTCGCCGAGATAGTAGCGATCGTCGGGCGTAAAACTCTCGGGACCGTTGAAGAAGGTGTGGATGCCGGCGCTGGCCAGCATCGGCATGCGGTTGACGCCCATTTCGAGGATCGGCTCGAAATGCTCGAAATCCTCGGGCAACTGGTCGAAGCAGAAATCCTCACGGATGCCATCCATGCCCCAAGGCTTGGCCACCGGCTCGAAGGCACCGAGCATCATCTTGCCGGCATCTTCCTTGTAGTAGGCGCATTCGTCCGGCACGCGCAGCACCGGCAGCCGGGTGAGGCCGGGGATCGGCTCGGTGACGAGATAAAAATGCTCGCAGGCATGCAGCGGGATGGTGACGCCGTTCTGGCGCCCGAGCTCGCGCGCCCACATGCCGGCGCAGTTGACGACGACATCGGCCTCGATCATGCCTTGCTCGTCGCCTTGCGCCCAGGAAACGCCGGTGACGCGGCCGGCCCTAGTGTGGACCTTGGTGACCTTCACGTTCTCGACGATGGTCGCACCGCGCTGGCGCGCGCCCTTGGCCAGCGCCATGGCGATGTTGGCGGGATCGCACTGGCCGTCGAGCGGCAGATGCACGGCGCCGACCACGTCGGAAATGTTGAGATGCGGATACATCTCCTTGACTTCACCAGGCGAAATCTCGCGCACGTCGACGTCGAAGGCGCGGGCGAGAGACGCCTGCCTATAGATCTCGTGCTTGCGCTCCTCGGTCAGCGCCACGGTGATCGAGCCGACCTGGCGCATGCCGGTGCCGACATCGGTCTCGGCTTCCAGCTTGACGTAGAGGTCGGCCGAATATTTCGCCAGCCGCGTCATGTTCTGCGAGCCGCGCAACTGGCCGATCAGGCCGGCGGCGTGCCATGTCGTGCCCGATGTCAGCTGCTTTCGTTCGAGCAGCACGATATCGGTCCAGCCGAGCTTGGCCAGATGGTAGGCGACCGAGCAGCCGGAGACACCGCCGCCGATAATGACAGCCCTTGCTTTGGGAGGAATGGTTTTGGCGGGCAGGGCGCTCATGCAGCCTCACGGCGATAGCTGGAAGCAAAACGGCGCAAGCGAAGGGCTGCTTCCAAAAGCACCGCCTCGGGCTGGCAGAGGCTGACGCGAATATGGCCGGCGGCCGCCTCGCCGAAGCTTGAGCCGGGCATCACGCCGACCTTTTCCTTGTCGAGGAGAGCCCAGGCGAACTTCTCGTCGTCGGGCTCGAGAGCCGATATGTCGAGCATGACATACATGCCGCCTTCGGAACCGCGCACGGTGACGTTGTTCATGCCGCGCATGGCATCGAGGACGACGCTGCGCCTTGCAGCATAGCGTTCGGCAATCTCCGTGACGCCGTAGCCGTTTTCCAGCGCCTCGGCGCAAGCGAGGCTGATGAAGGCCGGCAAACCATAGGTCGTCACCAGATTGAGGTTGATCAGCAGCGAGATCATCGTTTCGGGGCCGGTCAGCCAGCCCATGCGCCAGCCGGTCATGCCATGGCTCTTGGACATCGAGTTGATGACGAGCGTGCGCTCGGCCATGCCGGGCAGGGCGCGGGGCGAGATATGCTCGCCACCACCCAGCGTCCAGTAGACCTCGTCCGACAGCAGCCAGAGGTCATGCTCGCGGCAGATCTGCGCCAGCTCTTCAAGATGCTGCCGCGAATAGACGGCGCCGGTCGGATTGTTCGGTGTGTTGATGAGGATGGCCCGCGTGTTCGGGCGAAGGGCGGCGCGGATCATGTCCGCGCGGGGTTGGAAACCATCCTCGGCCGGCGTCTCGACGACAGTGAATTCCGCGCCCGCCGCACTGAAGGTGTTTGGATAGGTGGCGTAATAGGGCGCGACCACGATGGCGTGGTCGCCCTGGTCGAGCACGGCCTGCACGGCAGCGTAGAGTGCCGCCTGTCCACCCTGCGTGGCGATGACCTGGTCGGGGCTGGTTGGGACGCCGGTGCAGGCGGTCGAGGCTGCCGCCATCGCCTTGCGCAGGCGCGGAATGCCGGGAAGCGGGGTGTAGTGGTGGTTGCTGGCGCGAACCGCTGTCACGCAGGCTTCGATGGTTTGGCCCGGCGCATCGAAATCATGGTCGCCGACCGACAGCATGATGATGTCCTCGCCGGCCTCCTTGCGTGCCCAGGCAGCGGAATGAACCTCCCAGCCATCCTTGCCGGAAGGCACGATGCCGGAAATACGCGATGATGGTCTGGGCATTATGCTCTTAGCCTCTCGTTCTTCGGATCCCACAGCGGCTTGTCGTTCTGTACGACCGCCGTGAAGCGCTCGCCAAAGATTTCAACCTCGACCGTGGTTCCCGGCTCGGTGAGGTCGGCGCGCAGCATGCCGAGCGCGATCGATTTGTCGATGCGATGACCCCAGCCGCCGGATGTTGTCTCGCCAACGATCTCGCCGTCATGCCACAGCGTCGACATGGTGGGCGCATCGCAGTCGCCGGGATTTTCGACGGTCAGCGTGACGAAGCGTTTCTTGACACCCTGCTGCTTCTCATTTTGCAACGCTGCCTTGCCGCGGAAATCCGGCTTGTCCCATTTGACGAAGCGCTCCAGCCCGCCCTGCAGGATCGAATAGTCGGTCGACAGATCGCCCTTCCAGGCGCGGTAGCCTTTTTCGAGCCGAAGCGAATCCAGCGCGTACATGCCGAACGGCTTCAGGCCATGCTTCTGCCCGGCCGCCCAGACGGCATCGAAGATCGCGGCGGTGTCGTCGATCTTGGTGTGGATTTCCCAGCCGAGTTCGCCGGCGAAGGACACACGCAGTAGCCTCGCCCAGCGGCCTGCGATTGTCGTTTCCTGATGCGTCAGCCAGGGCAGAGCAAGGTCGGCGGCGCAGATATCGGCGAGGATTTTTCGCGAGTTGGGTCCGGCGAGGATCTGCGTGAAATATTCCTCTGTGCGATCGATCAGCTTGAATGTCGCATGCTTCGGCATGCGTGATTTCAGCCACTCGAAATCGTGCCACTGCGCCACCGCGGCGGTGATCAGCGTCATCAGGTTCTCATCGTGACGCACCACAGACATTTCGGTGACGATGCGGCCCTTGTCGTCGGCAAAATAGACGAGGCCGATGCGGCCGGGTTTCGGCACCAGCCCGGTGACTTGCTGGCTCAGCCATTCGGCAGCGCCAAGGCCGTCGAGGTTGAAGCGGGAGAAACCAGGCAGGTCCAAAATGCCGGCGGCGTCGCGCACGGCGAGGCACTCTTCGCGGACGCGATGCTGCCAGGGCCCGTAGCGGCGGAAGGTCAGCGTCGCGGCTTCCGAGACGTCGTCGCCGGCTTGCGCGTACCAGGTGGCGCGCTCCCAGCCATTATAGGCGTCGAAGCAGGCGCCGAGCGCCTTGATGCGATCGTGGATCGGCGACAGTTTACGGTCGCGTCCAGCCGGCCAGGCATGGCGCGGGAATTGGATGGCGTATTCGTTGCCGTAGATCTCCATGCCCTTGGCGATGCAGTAATCCGGGGCCGAGGCAAAGCTGGTGAAGCGACGCGGATCGCAGGACCACATGTCCCACTCGGTCTGGCCCTCAGTCACCCATTCGGCCAGCACCTTGCCGGCGCCGCCGCCCTGGGCGATGCCGAAAGTGAAGACGCAGGCCTCGAAGGCGTTGGGCACGCCGGGCATCGGGCCGATCAGCGGGTTGCCGTCCGGCGCGTAGGGGATCGGGCCGTTGATGACTTTTGACAGGCCGGCGGTGCCGAGGATAGGCACGCGGGCGACGGCATCGGCCAGATAGTCCTCCAGCCGGTCGAGATCGTCGGGGAACAGCTGGAACGAAAAATCATCGGGCATGGGGTCGTTGTGGCCGACCCAATGCGCACGGCAATTGCGCTCATAGGGGCCGAGATTCATGCCGTTCTTTTCCTGGCGCAGATAATAGGAGGTGTCGACATCGCGCAGCAGCGGCAGTTTCTTGCCTTGCTCCTTCGACCATGCGGCCAGTTCGGGGATTTCCTCGAACAGGATATATTGATGGCTCATCACCATCATCGGCACGTCGCGGCCGAACATCTTGCCGACTTCGGCCGCGCGGTAGCCGGCGGCGTTGACGACGATCTCGCAGCGGATCTCGCCCTGCGCTGTTACAACCACCCACTCGTCCTTCTCGCGGCGCACGCCGGTGACCGGACAGAAGCGGATGATCTTCGCTCCCATGTCGCGGGCGCCCTTGGCCAGCGCCTGGGTCAGCTGCGCCGGATCGATGTCGCCGTCGCTCGGATCGTAGAGCGCGCCCTTCAGCTCATGCGTTTCGATGAATGGATAGCGGCGCTTGATTTCGTCGAGCCCGACCACGTCGATGTCCATGCCCTGATAGCGGCCCATGCCCTTGGCGCGCTGGAACTCCTGCATGCGTTCGACCGTATGAGCCAGCCTGAGCGAGCCGGTGACGTGGTAGTTCATGGGATAGCCGACCGCATCGGCCAGCCCGCGATAAAGCTCCGTCGAATAGCGCTGCATGTTCATCAGCGACCACGACGAGGAGAAGGTCGGCACATTGCCGGCCGCATGCCAGGTCGAGCCGGAGGTGAGCTCGTTCTTCTCCAGGAGCACGCAGTCGGTCCAGCCCGCCTTGGCGAGATGGTAGAGCGAGGAGGCGCCGACGACACCGCCTCCGATGATCACCACACGTGCCGTGGTCGGCAAACCCGCCATGTTTTTCTCCAGACCTATATTCAGTAGACAGGTGGCGAAACCACCCAGATGACGACAGCCGGCTCCGCTCCAGGATTGCGCCAGCGGAACGGCTTGCCGTCGAAGCGAAAGGAGTCGCCCTCACCAAGCCGGTGCCAGACGCCTGATATCTCGATGTCGAAGCTGCCGGAAGCGACATATCCGGCTTCCTCCGTCGGCCGGCGCGCCTCGGTCTTCAGCTCCGCACCCGGCGCGAAGACCGAACGCAGCATCTCGAAGCTACCGCCGAGATCAGGCGAAAGAAGCTCCTCCACCAGGCCGGAATCGCTTGTGCCAAGCGTGCGGCGGCTGCCGGCGCGCACGACCACGCCGCGCTCGTTCTCGACGGGCACGTCGTGACTGAAGAACAGGCTGACCGGCACGCCGAACAATTCCGCGAAGGCCCTGAGATCGCTGAGCGAGGGTATCGACAGGCCGCGCTCGACCTGACTGACCCAGCCGACGGAGCGGCCGAGCTTCAGGCCGATCTCGGCAAGCGTCAGCCCGCGCGCCCTGCGCAGCGCCCTGATATCGCCGGCCAGCAGCCGTTCGCGGTTTTCCTGCTCCGATCTGACGGCGGTTGAGGTCAAGCCATTTCTCTTACTGAAAAATTCCCCTTGGTGAAAAATTTGGGGGAAATTTCATGAGAGGTCAAGTTCGTGAAAAAATCAAGACGATTTTCATGAGGCCACAAGATTTGCTTGCGCCATTTTGGCGGTTCAGGCAAAGGCTCGGCCACGAACGGCGATTGAGGGCGCCCGGTCGACGCTTACGATAGAGCGCCACGCGTCAATTGGACCCGCAATGGTGCTCTCCCATTTTCTGGACGGCGCATGATCTTTCCGGAATCGATTCCGGTTTAGGGATTACGCGTAAAGGGACGGCCCATGCTGGAAAACAACACCCGGATTGCCAAGGATGCGGCGATCGTCGACGAGGCGATCACGTCACGCCGTTCTGTGCGGGCCTTCCTGCCCGAGATGGTCGATGACGAGACGATCCGCGCCATTCTCTCTGTCGCCGCGCGTGCACCTTCGGGCACCAACATGCAGCCCTGGCGGGTCTACGTCACCAAGGGCGAGGTCAAGCAGCGGATCACCGACGCCATCCTCAATTCCGGCATCCGCGCCGAAAAGGCCGACTGGGACGAATATCGCTATTACCCCGACCAGTTCTTCGAACCGTATCTCACCCGGCGGCGCGCGAATGGCTTCGGCCTCTACGGCGCGCTCGGCATCGGCCGGCGCGAGGTGGACAGGATGCGTGCGCAGCACGACCGCAACTTCGTCTTCTTCGACGCACCGGTCGGCATGATTTTCACGGTCGACCGGCGGCTGAACAAGGGCTCGTGGATCGATTACGGCATGTTCCTGCAGAACATCATGGTGGCGGCGCGGGGCAGGGGCCTGCACACCTGTCCGCAGGCGGCCTTTGCACCGTATCACAAGCAGATCAGGCCGGTGCTTAATATCCCCGACGAGGAGATCGTCGTCTGCGGCATGGCGCTCGGCCATGAGGACAGATCCAAGCCCGAAAACGAGTTCCGCACCGACCGCGCGCCGCTGGAAGAGTGGGTGACATTCGCCAAATGAGGTGGCGCCAAATGAGGTGGCGCCAAGTGAGGTGACGACGCGCCGCCTCGGTCTACTGCACCTCGTAGCCGACTTCCTCGCTGGCATGGCAGAGCGCCTTCCAGAACGAGCGCGCAAACGAGCGGAACACATAGATGTCGAACTGGTCGGCGCCGGTGCGCTGGATCTGCGCGAAGACGTCATGATGCATGGTCGAGCGGCCGGCGCCGACCGGGAAGGCCGGCAGCGCGAAGTCGATGGCGAAGAGTTTTGCCAGCACCCATTCGGCCTTTGGTCCGGCGATGCGGATCGCGGTGCGGCCGTGCGACAGGTCGGTCACCGTGCCGATCGCCGGGGTGACGACATTGGCAAAGGCTGATGCCAGGCCTTCGGCCTCGTCGACCACTGTGAATTTTCCCGGCGCGAAGCCGAACACCGACCTCACGCCGTCGGTGCTGCCGGCGCCGGCGCCATCGGGCAGAGCAAGGCCGGTAACGGTGCGGATGCCTGATATCAACTTCTTCTCCTGGCCCGGCCAGGCAGCGAGCTGCAGGATCGATCCCGGCCTGGTTTCGGAGAGGATGACATCGATGCCGTGTTCGAAATCGCCGTGCGAGCCGGTGCGCAGTTCCGGCTCAAGCGGTGCCAGCTCAAGCGGTGATTGGCGCTCAACCATGCATGCGGCTCCCGTCCGGATCAAAGAAGTGGTTGGAGACGATCTCGACCGGGCCGAACCGGTTGCGCAGGGGATCGGAGATATGGGCGCGCGTGCCGCGCCGTGCCTTGCCGTCCTTGACCATAGCGAGCGCGATGTATTTGCCGAGCGCCGGCGAATAACAGCAAGCGGTGATGTGGCCGATGGAATCGTGCGGATTGGCTTCGTCAAGCGCCTCGACGATGTGCGCGCCGCCGTTGAGCGGTTGGTTGTCCAGCGAAATCAGACCGACGAGTTCCAGCCGGCCGGGAGCGATCAGCCCCTCGCGATCCATCATCGCCGAGCCGATGAAGGGCTGTTTCTTGGACAGCATCCAGTCGAGATGCAGGTCGCGCGCCGTGGTTCGGCCGTCGATCTCGGCGCCGGTGACGTGGCCTTTCTCGATGCGCATCGTGCCCAGCGCCTCGAGCCCGTAAGTCACCAGTCCGAACGGCTTGCCGGCTTCGATCAACGCTTCCCAGACATGGGTGCCGTACCCGGCGCCGGAGTAAACTTCGAAGGCCATTTCGCCGGAGAAAGACAGCCGGCAGATCATCACCGGCACGCCTGATATCTTGCCGTGCACGATGCCCATGAAAGGCAGCGTGGCGTTGTCGACGGCGGTGCCAGTGATGCAAGCGGCAAGAATGGCTCGCGCCTTTGGTCCGCCGATGGCGGCACCCGCCCATTCGTCGGTCACCGAGGTGACGTGGACCTTCAGCTCCGGCCAGATAACGTCAAGGAAATACTCCAGATGCTGCATCACCTTGCCGGCATTGGCCGTGGTGGTGGTCATCAGGAAGTCCTGATCCCCGAGCCGCCACGTCGTGCCGTCGTCGAAAGCGAGGCCGTCCTCGCGCAGCATCAGCCCGTAGCGGGCCTTGCCGACGGCCAGCGTCGAGAACATGTTGGTGTAGACCCGATCGAGGAATTCCGCTGCGTCCGGACCCTGCACGGCGATCTTGCCCAGTGTCGAGACATCGACGATGCCGGCGCTCTCGCGCGTCGCCCTGGCTTCGCGCACATAGGCCTGCTCGATCGTCTCGCCGGGATGGCCATAAATCATCGGGCGATACCAGAGGCCGGCCGAATACATGGTTGCGCCATTGGCGACGTGCCAGTCATGCATCGGCGTCAGCCGCTCTGGCCTCAGGTCGCCGAAGCGTTCTGCGGCGAGCGAGCCGATAGACACCGCGGAAAAGGGCGGGCGGAAGCGTGTCGTGCCGACTTCCGGGATCGGCTTGCCCAGCGCTTCGGCCATGATGGCGAGGCCGGGTATGTTGGAGTTCTTGCCCTGGTCGGTCGCCATGCCGAGCGTGGTGTAGCGTTTCAGGTGCTCGACCGAGACAAAGCCTTCGCGATGCGCCAGCCGCACATCCTCCGCGGTCACGTCGTGCTGGAAATCGACGAAGCTTTTTCCATCGGCCTTGATCTCGAACACAGGCGCCGGGTCGGGATCGCCGGGTGCTGCTTCGACGACCGGCAAGGCCGTTGGTGCGCCGGTCCCGCCGGCCGCCGAAAGCCCGGCGGCGCGACCTTCGGCGATGGCCTCGGCGGTGGAGAAGCTGCCGGTGAAAGCGCCGGCGCCAATCCATTGCTGGGTTGGCTTCGGTGGCAGGAAGGCTTGCCTGGCGGCATTCCATTCCGCCTTAGCGCCGGCCTGACTGGCCAGATGGATGGTCGGCGACCAGCCTCCCGACATCAGCAGGCAGTCGGCTTGAATGCTGCGCGGATCGCCGGCAAGCGCGCCGTTGACCATGTCGAAGCGCTGCACCTTGATGCCGGACAGCGCCTTGCCGCCTTCGGTGGCGACCACGGCGTGACCGGCAAGAATCTTGGCTTCCGCTTCATCGGCGAGCTCGCGCATCTCGCTCGAAAGCTCCGGCCGCACGTCGACGATGGCGACGATGGCCGCGCCGGCATTCTTCAGCGCAAGAGCGGAGCGATAGGCGCTGTCATTGTTGGTGAAGATTGCGATCCTGTTGCCCGGCAGCACGCCGTACTCGTTGGCGTAGCGCTCGGCGGCATGCGCCAGCATCACACCCGGCCGGTCGTTGCCCGGAAACACCAGCGGCCGCTCGAAGGAGCCGGTGGCCAGCACCACCGATTTGGCGCGAATGGTCCAGTAGCGATGGCGCGGTTCGCCCTTGCCTGGTCTCTCCTTATGGTCGGTGACCCGTTCAAGCGCAGCGAGCGTGTTGCCGTCGTAATAGCCCCAGACCGTGGTGCGCGGCAGCAGGCGGACATTGTCATAGCCTTCGAGCTGGCCGGCGGCTCGCGCTGCCCAGTCCGCCCCGGGCATGCCGTCGATCGTCTCGCCTGACCAGTTGGCCGAGCCGCCGAAATGCGGTTCGAGCTCGCTGAGGATGACACGGGCGCCCTGATCGGCGGCTGCCCTGGCGGCCATCAGCCCGGCCGGACCTGAGCCGACCACCAGCACATCGCAGAAAGCGTTCATGCGCTCATAACGCGCCGTGTCGGGAGCAGTCCCGGCGCGGCCGAGACCGGCGGCCCGGCGGATGAAATGCTCGCAGAACATCCAGAAACGCGTGCTCTTCAGCGGGCCGATCGCGGGTCCCATGAAGGTCTTGTAATAGAAGCCGGCGGACAGAAGCTTGCCGCCGAGCTGATTGACGGCGCTGACATCCCAGGACAGCGATGGAAAGCGGTTCTGGCTGACAACGGTCAGCCCGTCATAGATCTCGACCATGGTCGCGGCAATATTGGGCTCGCGAACCTCGCCCCGCAGCACCGTCACCAGGGCGTTCGGCTCCTCGACGCCTGATGTCAGCACGCCGCGCGGGCGGTGATATTTGAACGAGCGCCCGAACAAGGTGACGCCATTGGCCAGCAGCGCCGAGGCAAGCGTGTCGCCGGCATGGCCGGTGTAAGGCGCGCCATCGAAGGTGAACCGGATGGTTCGCAGCCGGTCGATCCGACCACCGGCATCCGTGCGGCGTGGGCTCATGCCTTGCCCTCCGCCTTGTGGCGCGCAGCGGCTTTGTGGTCGCCGCGCGCGAAGGCGACGCTGGAGATATCGTGTGTCAGCGTGTTGCGCACGACCTTGAGATGGGCGCGGCAGCCGCCGGAATGCTGCCAGATCTCGTTGTGGTCACCCGCCGGATTCAACCGATCGTAAACATAGGCGTTCCAGGCGTCGAGATTCTGCGACGCGGGCTGAGGGCGCTCGCGGTTGCCGTCGCCCTGGTAGGTGAACTCGATGACATCGCGCGGGCCGCAATAGGGGCAAGTGATCAGCATTTTCGTCTTACCTAATGCAGCCGCGGCGTCGCGCCCTGGCCCTTGTCGTCGATCACCATGCCGCGATGGAAGCGGTCGAGCGTGAAGGGCGCGTTGAAGTCGTGCGGCTCGTCCTTGGCGATGGTCCAGGCAAAGCACCAGCCAGACGCCGGCGTCGCCTTGAAGCCGCCGTAGCACCAGCCGCAGTTGAGATACATGCCCGGCAGCGGGCCGGTGGTGATGATCGGCGAGCCGTCCATCGACATGTCGCAGACGCCGCCCCAGGAGCGCAGCATGCGCACGCGCGCAAGCCCCGGAAACAGCGCCAGCATCTCGCTCATCACCTCGTCGACAATAGGCAAACTGCCGCGCTGGGCGTAGCTGTTGTAGCCGTCGAGATCGCCGCCATAGACAAGGCCGCCCTTGTCCGATTGGGACATGTAGAAATGGCCCATGCCGAAGGTGAGGACGGTATTGACGAATGGCTTCAGCGATTCCGTCACGAAGGCCTGCAGCACATGGCTCTCGATCGGCATCGTCTCGATGCCGGCAAGCTGCATGACCCGTCCGGTGCTGCCGGCCACCGCGACCGCCACCTTCTTGGCGCGGATCTCACCACGCGAGGTCGAGACGCCGGTGACGCGGTCGCCATCACGCAGGAAACCGGTGACCTCGCAATTTTCGATGATGTCGACGCCGCGACGGTCGGCGCCGCGCGCATAGCCCCAGGCGACGGCATCGTGGCGGGCGGTGCCGGCGCGCGGTTGCATCAGCCCGCCGACGACCGGGAAGCGAGCCGCGCCCGAGACGTCCAGCGCCGGTATCAGGCGTGCGATCTCCGCCGTGGTCATCAGTTCGGCGTCGACGCCGAGATGGCGCATGGCGTTGCCGCGTCGCGCAAGATCGTCAAGCTGGGCAGGCGTGTGCGCCAGGTTCAGGCAGCCGCGCTGCGAGAACATGACGTTGTAGTTGAGGTCGTGCGACAGGTTCTCCCACAGCTTCATCGAATGTTCGTAGAAGCGGGTGTTGGCAGGCAGCAGGTAGTTGGAGCGAACGGCCGTCGTGTTGCGGCCGACATTGCCCGAGCCGAGCCAGCCCTTCTCCAGCACCGCGACATTGGTGATGCCGTGCTCCTTGGCGAGATAATAGGCGGTCGACAGGCCGTGGCCGCCGCCGCCGATGACAATCACGTCGTAGGATGCCTTCGGATCCGGCTTGCGCCAGGCCGGCTTCCAGTCCTTGTTGCCGGTCAGCGCGTTTTTGAGAAGCGAGAAGGCCGAATATTCCGCCATTCTTATTGTTATCCGTTCTGGCTTTTTGTCATCCGTTTTGGGCGATGCGGCACACTATAGAGCAGGCCGCTGCCGCAAAGCCAATATTGCGCCATCGCTTTTCGACTGGCCGACTCCGAAAACGAGCCGCCCGCGACGGCTTGCTCCTTGATATGAGCGTCTTTATCAAGGACGGGCTTTTGAAACCGCCTTTTGCCGTCCGCGAGTCGCCGGAAACATCATGTTCTTTCGTTTGCTCCGCCTGGTTCTGATCCTTGCGCTTTTCGTCTTGGCGCCGCCGTCTTCCGACGCGATGGCGCAGGCCATCGGCCAAGGCGCCGCCGCGCTGATCGCAGAGCAGATGAAGGCGATCCAGGACCTGACCGCCAAAACCGACGATCTCGAGAAAAAGATACCGCAGGAGGCCGAGGAGGACGCGGGCCTCGTCGATATCCGGCTGCAACTGGAGGATATTTCGCGGGCAGCGTTGACCAGTGCGCTGGCATTTCGTTCGCGTCTTGCCGACATCAACAACCGTATCGAGGTGCTGGGCGCGCCGCCGGCCGAGGGTCAGCCACAGGAACCCGAGATCGTCACCAGCGAGCGCGGGGCACTGGCCGCCGAAAAGGCGGAGATCAATGCCGTCATCGCCAGCGCGCAGAACCTGTCGATCCGCATCAGCGGACTGATCGACAAGATTAGCACCATGCGCAGCGAGCTGTTTCGGAATGTGCTCACCAAACGTTATGTGCTGTCCGATGCACTGAGCCCGGAGGTCTTCTCCGATGCGCAGGACGAATACGCCAATTTTTACAAGGCGGTATCGTCCTGGCTGACCTTCGCCTTCAAGTTCAAATTCCAGGCCGTGCTGGCTGCGACCTTGATGGCGCTTTCGCTGGCTGCAGTGCTTTTTGTCGGTGGGCGGCGTCTGTTCGGGCGTGTCTTCGAAGCGGACCCTTCCGTTGAGGACCCCTCCTATCTCAGCCGGCTGTCGGTGGCGTTCTGGTCGACATTGCTGCCGACGCTGGCGGTCGGCGTCTTCCTGGTCTCGACCGTGTTCTTTTTCAACTACTACAACGTGTTGCGCGGCGATATCGGTGTATTCCTGAATGCGCTGGTCGCCGTCATAGCGGTGGTGTTCTGCGTCAACCGGCTGACCAATGCGGCGCTGGAGCCGCGGCTGCCGAACTGGCGGCTCATACCCGTTGAAACCGGCCCGGCACGCTGGCTGGTGCGGCTGACGACGGCCATGGCGGTGGTTATCGG